>CAZEZE010000021.1:0-15122 GCA_964516445.1 uncultured Chitinophaga sp.
CCCGCAGTTTGGGCAATCTGTCATTTGCTGGTATGTTTTGACCCGCCTGTTTCGGGTAAGGTACTTCAATACTTAATCACTGCCATAAAAAAACCCTGGAGTAGGGTCATGTAATTGTTCATCAGCCTTTCCGGGGCGCTGAAATCCGCCCTGATTGGTTATTTTTAGGAAAATACCAAATGAGAATGCACTCACTTATACTGACCCTTGCCTTCCTTTCAATTATTTTTGTCTCCTGTTCAAAAAATAAAGAGAACGACGGGCCGGCCCAGGTATTCTCCTGGAGGTTCGACAACGGAACCGAGCAGTTTTCAGATACCACCTCTTTTTTCAGCCTCTTCGGGTATAATTGGATCTACGGCAAGAAAGGTAGTACCAGCCTGTCGGCAGGTATGATTTCAACTCAACCCGCACTCTATTCAACATCGATGGCGAACGGATCCGTAGGATTAACGATCTCGGGCGCACAATATGGTTGTGTCACAGGTTTGATCAACATTACATCCAATTCCAACAACCGTTTAAGCGGAACCTTTAACGCCGAAATGATCCTTGCCAATGTTGACACCATTAACCTGACCGGTTCTTTTAGTAACATCCGTTTTTATTAAACGATATATTTGACCTTCCGGCAGCTGCGAAAGGGTGCCAGGTAGTTTACCATACTGTATTATTTAGTACATCATTTAAACCCGAACCATGACCAACGTAGAATTAGTAAAACAGGCCTATGCCAACTTTGCCACGGGAAATGTACCCGGAGTTCTCGCCATTTTTGACCCTGCTATTGAATGGCTCGAAAGCAAGGGAATGCCCTTTGTGACCGGGGATGGTGTTTTCACCGGGCCAGAGGCTATTGTTGCCAATGTTTTTATGCAGTTGCCCGTTCATTTTGACGGTTTCAAAATCGTGATCACCGATACATTCGGGGCGGAGGATAAAGTGGTTATGACCGGATATTATGAGGGAACGAATAAAGCTACCGGCAATCATTTTAAAGCCAATGTCGCTCATGTTTGGACCATAAGGAACGGGAAGCTGGTTCATTTTTTCCAGGCTGCCGATACCGCTACGATCAACAGCTGATCATTTTGTGGCAAAAGGCTCATTGCTTATCCGGTAAGGAAACGGAAAGAAAAGTTACCGAAGGATGCTGTACCCGGGAATAAAGAACGGCCGGCCTTCCGGCCAGCCGTTTGAAAAAGGCAGTGTCCAGTTTCAGAGTGTGATATTGACGCCGGCCATAAACAGGTCTGTAGTCATTTTATAGGAGACATTGCTGCCCGGGATGCTTCCATATGGGTTGTTGTGGTCAATCATCATCGGGCTTAACAGGGGTCCGCTGGTGGAGCCGCTGCTGGTGCCATGGTGATAGACCAAGTTCAACGTGAATTTTTTGCTGAATTCATAACCGAACCCGAACTGGAAAGCGTTCTTGATCACTGCGGTGGCGGGGATAGAGTACATAGCCAGCTCACTGCTGATCGGGTTGGAACTGTATGTATAACCTGCTCTCAGCGGGAGTTTGCTGATGCCTTTATATTGAACACCGGCTGAAACGATCGATATACTGTTCCATCCAAAACCGGCCACGGAGGCGGTGGAAGTCCAGCCTTTTGCCTCGAAGCCTTCGGTATTTTTGTAGTTCACATAACGGTAATCCACGGCCAGGTCAAAGTCCTTCAGCGAATAACCGATACCGGCAGAGAGTATGGAAGGGTAATTCATTTTGAAATTGACAGCGGGTGCTGCGCTTCCGTCGAGATAGGTATTGGCGAATTCAAACTCACCAAAGTATTGCTGTGACTTATAGGAAGCACCGAGTTTTAATCCGGAACCGGAGTTGTAATAAATACCAACCTGGCCTCCGAAGCCGAACGCGGTCGCTTTGTCGCTTACCGGGTAACCTTTGGCTGGATCGGGTGAGGCCAGCGGGTTAGGTTCCAGTTCCAGTGACGAGTAGTTGATGGTCGGCGCAATGCCTATCGACAAATTATCACTGATCTTATAGGCATACGTAAATCCAACCTGCAACAATTGGTAATCCGACTGAACACGGCCAAAGCCACCCATATTTTGGGGCATATTGATCGGGTTTGTATTACTTTCCGGGAAAGTGACCCCGAAGCCACTGATACCGAATGCGGATACACCGAAACGATGTTTACTTTCTTTTTTACCCCATACCATGGCCAGGGCCGGCATGATGGAAACACCGCGGTCATCTTTCGTAACACCGCTCATTGGTCCCAACGGAGTGGGCACAGTGGAAGAAATTTCGGGGCTGGAAAAGAACAAGCCCGCATTGATCGATAAAATTCTGGAATCAAATGCCGAAATACCAGCGGGGTTCCAGTGCAAGGCACCGTTTATATCCAGCGGTTGTGCTGTAGCAGCACCACCCATTGACATATTCGTAGCTCCGATTCCCTGCATGATATGACCTGTTTGTGCTGCCAGGAAGAAGGGCAGCAGCCCCATTCCTAAGGTTGACAATATTTTTTTCATAAAAAGTAATTTTTGTGACTTCCTTTAATTGAAAGCCAACGCAAAGTAAAATCGCGTTCGATGGTGCGTTGGTGACTGTTATCACTTTTGGATGTCAATCATTTGCAGACATGACTAAGAACAGGTTGGGGGGTGGGTAAATTCATGTTTGTGATGGCCAGGTTTCCGGTAAAATTTGAGGGAGTGAGGGAGAATATTTCCCGCCTCTGCGAGACATTCTGTCTCGCAGCATATTTTCATAATTTCTACATCTTAAATTATAACTGTTTAAAGAGCTTGCCAGAATCACATAAAGCCCGGCCTCCGGCCCCGCGAAACGCTCTGCGGGAGATACTGTCTCACAGATTACCTTTACCTTTAGTTATAACTGTTTAAACATCCGGCTCTGCGAGACATTCTGTTTCGCAGCATAAATTGCAAGTATGAAAAAAACACTTCTGCTGCCCATTTTTTGTTGTATGATCGCTGTGTGTATTGCCCAAAATGCTTCATCCGATGAGAAGATCCCGATCCTGTTACGGCTGGATGATATCGGGATGTGCCATTCCGTGAATGTTGCGGCGGAAAGAGTGCTGCAAACCGGCATGACAGTTTCCATGTCGGTAATGGTTCCCTGTCCCTGGTTCACCGAAGCGGTGGACATATTGAAAAAATACCCGAATGTCTCTGTTGGCATTCACCTTACATTGAACTCTGAATGGAAGAATTTCCGTTGGGGACCAGTGGCGGGGGTATCTGCTGTTCCCACATTGGTGGATTCCCTGGGCCATTTTTTCCCTACCCGCAGCAAACTTTTCGGGAACAACCCGAAGCTCGTCGAGATCGAAGCAGAACTCCGCGCCCAGGTGGAAAAAGCAAAAAAAGCCGGATTAAAGATCGATTACCTGGATTACCATATGGGAGCAGCCATGCAAACGCCCGAGACAAGGGCCATTGTTGAAAGGATCGCTTCGGATTACAAACTGGCTATTTCGAGATATTATGATGAAGTGGATGTGGAAGGAGGATATAGCGCGCCGGTTACGGGAAAACTGGATACTTTATCTGCAAAACTGCGATTGCTTAAACCGGGAGGCACCAAACTCTTCGTGATGCATATAGGGCTGGATACACCCGAAATGGCTGCAATGGAGGATCTGAACCCTTCCGGGCCCAAAGAAATGAGCAAACACAGGAATGCCGAACTCGATGCGTTGCTTTCCCCGGAATTCAGGCAATTGCTGCAGGATCCGAAATACCGGATGGTCAATTACGGGATACTGAACAAGGAAAAAGGCCTGAATAACATGCGGAGCCCCGTCGGACTGCAATAGCGGTTCCCTTCCCTTTATCCTGAAGGATAGGAATATATTACAGGGCTGCCAATTATTAGCTCCGGGAATGATATTCATCAATTTCTGTTCTTTTTAACGGGTGTACCTTCAATTCATAATAGGTGAGTGATATTAGTGAAAAGTTATAAGTTATAAGTATTAAGTAAAAAGTCGGAGTTCAGAAAGTTAAAACATTGCGAATCAACATCTGTTTATTACTTTAACTCATCAAAATGAAAACAATAAAAGACAAAACCATCGTGCTCCATACGTACACGGATCCGCTGGAAGCCAGAATGATCCAGGATAAACTCAAAGAAAACGGGATCGAGTCTTTTTTAAATGACGAAAACCTGCTGGGGCTTGACCCGGTGGGCGGTGTGGAACTGAAAATATTTGAAAAAGACAGGGAAGCGGCTCAAAAGGTGCTTGTACTTTGAGACCGGTACAGGGATTGTTCACGCCGTTGCTAACGGTAATCTTTATACGTAAGTATCGGTTCCATTCATGCCGGGGGACAGGGCGATATCGCTGTCCCGGAAAACAGGTAGTATTCAGCAATGAAAAGCGCCGCGCATAAAAAAGCCTGGTATGTGATCAATGGGATTACCCTCTACAGGGTGGTTGCTGCCCCGTTTCTCCTGGCGTTACTTATTGCCGGGTATTATGAAATTTTCAAATGGCTCTTGCTGGCGAGTTTCTTTACCGATTTCATAGACGGTTTCCTGGCCCGCCGGTATAAGGTGACCAGTGTGCTCGGCACCAAACTGGACTCCATCGGGGATGACCTGACAGTACTCGTGGCCATGGTGGGACTCTTTGTGATGATGCCGGAGTTCATTGAAAAGGAAAAATATGTTTTTATCGGGTTGTTCATCCTGTTCCTGGCGGAGGTCAGTTATGCTTTTTACCGCTACAGGAAAATGACGAGTTTTCACACTTACCTGGCCAAAGCCGCGGCCATCCTGCAGGGTCTTTTTTTACTGCTCACTTTTTTTTACGGGGAACCCGTTTATATCCTGTTCTACGCAGCGGTCATTGTTACATTCCTTGAACTGCTGGAAGAAACTATTCTTATTCGCCTGTTACCGGTTTGGGAGACCAATGTGGGAGGGTTATACCGGGTTCTGAGACGGAAAAAGCAGGAGCGGGGTGGCCTGCAGCATGACCGGTGAAAAAGGATGACGCATCGATATCCTGTCAATTCACTTTTTAATGTCTGACGGATCATTTGGCATCATCGGGGTTCACTGAATGCTGGAAACCGATGGGATTGAAAACGGTCTTTTTCTGCGGGCCTTCGTCATCAAAATCCTCCCATTGGGTAAGGATCTCCAGCATGATCTCCACATGTTCAAGTACCAGCACTTCGTTGATCTCATCCGGTGTCACAATTTCGACGAATTGCGGCTCTTTGCGTTCCCCGTAACCTTCAATATGCGGCTGATTCACCATCGCCATGATCTTGCCGTTGAATAATTGCTGGTAAATAAGTCCCCCGTTGTTTTTGATCATGAAATTCCTGATCTCCGCGGTATCCTTGCTCTGCGCGATCCCACTGCTGCTGCGCCCGAGATCCATTGTAATGGATTCCAGGTTTTCCATATCGGTATTTTCTATAATCCTTGCGTTCAGACCCGAACTGGCAATGAAATCCTGAAGGGTATTCCGGATCTTTTCCTTTACCGATACGGTCCAGGCCTTGCGGAATACAGTGGTATTCATCAGCACCTGCTGGTAAGCCGATAATTTTTCGCTGAGCTGTTTATTCTCTATGGGCATGGTTTGCTGTTAAATGTTGACTGAACAGGTAACCAAAGATAAACATCCGGGGCCTGAACGGTGCAGGATACGGGCATCGTTTATTTCCGCATTCCCCGTTTTTGCGGGAATTGCCGTTCCGGTGCGCTTATTTTTTACTGATCCGGAAAAGGGCCCCGTTATCAGTAACTGCATACAACATGCCGTTGTGATAGGCTATATCGCGGAACCGTTCATTTATTTCCGATAATAGTCGCTCTTCACCCACCACCTTGTTATTGACGATAACAAGCCTTGCGATGTGCTGGCTGCTGAGACCACCGATGAACAGGTTATTCTTCCATTCGGGAATGGCATTGCCCCTGTAAAAGGTCATACCCCCCGGAGAAAGAACAGGATCCCAGAAGTAAACAGGCTGTTCCATCCCGGCTTTCTGCTGAATGGCATCACCGATGGTACTGCCACCGTATTCGATCCCGTAGGTGATCACAGGCCAGCCATAATTTTTTCCTGCTTTGATGATATTCAGTTCATCACCGCCGCGTGGTCCAAACTCCGCCTCCCAAAGCTCACCGGTGGCCGGGTGAATATCCAGGCTTTGCGCGTTCCGTATGCCATATGCATAGATCTCTGGCATCGCACCCTGCTGGTTGATGAAGGGATTACCAGGAGCTGGTTTGCCATCTTTAGTTATCCTGAAGATCTTTCCAAGTCCGGAATTCAGCAACTGCGCCTGCGCCCTTCCTTCCAGTATGGATCGTTCACCTGTGCTTACGAAAAGATTGCCGTCTTTGTCAAAAACCAGGCGGGAACCAAAATGCAAAGTGCTTCGTAACGCGGGTGTGGCCCGGAAGATCACAACTGGATTATCAATTCTCCCGGCAGCTTCATTCAACTGTCCTTTTGCAACGGCCATCAGGTTGGCATTGCCGGATTTTTCAGAGAAGGACCAATAGATCGTTTTGTTTTTGGTAAATCCGGGATCCAGTGCCACATCCAGCATACCACCCTGTCCGCGGTCATCCACAGCCGGAAAACCTGTGATATTTTTTACCAGCGCCCCGCTGGCATCACGGATATCCATGTACCCGGATTTGTCTGTCAATAGCAGTCGCCCGTCGGGGAGCGGGGTCACCGCCCAGGGTTTTCCGATACGTTCCGCGAGCTTATCCACTTTATAGGGCGTCGTGGTTTTTACACCCGCTATCCGGGTCTGCCCTGAAAATGCGGGTTTATAATTGCTGTTGGGTTTTCTTGTTTCCACCGGGGGAAAACGAGATGTATCGCGCCCGGTGTTGACGGTTGACGGATGATGGGTGTTGTCACAGGCCGAAACAGAAAAGACCAGCAAAAAAAAGACAAGGGACAAATATGACTTTACCAGCATATTATTGATTTGAATAGAAGCGTAAAAATAATCAATGCGTGACATAAATCAGCGCCGGTTGTCAGGCTTGTGGTACATCCTGTAAAATTTAACAGGATTGAATCCTGAATAAAAAAACCCGGAATTTTTATTCCGGGTCTTCCCGCTGGATGGTTCGTTCCATGCCATCAATCCCGGTAAGCTTTTACATAAGCATCCAGTTCATCGCGGCTCGACTGGCTGTTGAGCACTTCATACACCTGCGTGAAATTTGGCCGGTCGGTGATCGTCCGGTAAGACAGTTTGGCCAGTTGAAGACGGTTGCTTTCAAGCGATACCAGTACGATCAGTTGTTTGGCCTGTGCGCAGGTAAAATAATAAGCGGTATTGTTGAATGCACTGGTCAGCGCACTCATTTTCGCTCCCGGTAAAAACTGTAACTGAATGTTCTGGTACAGGGTGTTGAATTCGGAATCAGACATTGGTGTTTTTATACCGGTTCCTCCTCCGTAATTATTGATATAGGCCGTCAGTTCATCCTTGCTGGACTGGTAGCTGAGTAAATTATAAACCTGGCTGAAATTATTCCGGTCGGTAATACTCCGGTAAGAGAGTTTGGCCAGTTCCAGCCGGTTGCTCTCTGCAATAACGATCTCGATCAGTTTGCTGGCCTGGTAGGAGGAAAAATAGTAATTGGTAGTATTGAAAGCGTTCCGGAGCGAGTTCATCTGCGCGCTTACCGGCCACTGGTTTTTGATCTGGTTGTACAGGGTAGTGAACTCAGCATCGGGCATGGAGGCATTGCCGCTTCCGCCGCCATAATTATTGATATAGTTCGTCAGTTCGTCCTTGCTCGACTGGAAGCTGAGCAGATCAAAGACCAGCCCAAAATTGCTGCGGTCCGTGATACTCCGGTAAGATAGTTTGGCCAGTTCCAGCCTGTTACTTTCTGAAGTGACCAATTTGATCAGCTGGCTGGCTTGGTAGGATGTAAAATAATTGGCGGTATTGCCAAAGGCGTTCCGTAGCGTATTCATCTGAGCGCTGGCCGGCCACTGGTTCCTGACCTGGTTATACAGGATCGTGAAATCAGCATCTGGCATGGGGGTATTACCGGATCCTCCGCCATAATTATTGATATAATTCGTCAGTTCATCTTTGCTGGACTGGAAGCTGAGTAAGTTATATACCAGGCTGAAATTATTGCGGTCTGTGATGCTCCGGTAAGATAGTTTGGCCAGCTCCAGGCGGTTGCTTTCCGAGGAAACGATCTGGATCAGCTGGCTGGCCTGGTAGGAACTGAAAAAATAACTGGTATTATTGAACGTGTTCCGCAGCGAGCTCATTTGAAGGCTCACCGGCCATTTATTCCTGATATCCTGGTAAAGAGTGTTGAATTCCGCGTCTGGCATAGCTATATTTTCGTCGCCGGATTCATTATAGTTATACACGAAATCCTCTATTTCATTTCTTCCGGCCGTACTTCTCAGCAGGCTGTATAATTCATAGAAATTACCCGGGTCGGTTATTTTCGGGTAAACCGATTTCAGTAACTGGATACGCTCACTTTCCGCGGTTACCAGTTGAATGAGCTGGCCGGCCTGTGCAACACTGAAATAATTACTGTTATTGCTGATCGCATTTCCGATATAGATCCTTTTTGCAGAAGCGGAAGGCTGGTTCCTGGCATTTCGCAGCAACGCGGTGAATTTGGTATTGTTCATAGGGGATTGCTCATCCGCCAGGCCAGAATTCCGGGTCTCGATAAGTTCCAGGCTCCCGTCTGCATTTACATTGATCAGCATGTCATACCTGGATCTCAGGTTAAAACCGCCGCTGACCTGCACAGCCCGGTTGCTGTTCAGATCGGTACGGGAAACCCGGAAACTATGTTGCCCGGCTGCCAGGTTGCTGATGATGACCGTGGTCTTGTTCCCGAAAGAACTGCTGTTGACAAGATCATAGTTGTTGCCGTCAAATACAAGTTGCAGGTTCTTGTTGCCTGTAATGGTAAAGGTCACTTCGCTCATGCCCTGTTGCGCATTCGTAATAAACAGGGAGAAGAGACAGATTAGTAAAACGGACATCTTTTTCATGACAGGTTTTTTTGTGTGTGGATGCGCATATTGCGGGCGCTGGTAATACCGGCTGGAAGAGTTGCCGTCAGGCAGGCCGGTATTTTTCAATATTCAATTTAGTTATTATTGACGGAAGATGGCAAAACTATTGATTTCACCTTATTATTTTTTATGACCCCGCTTAATGCTCCGCATGATCTTTATTAGTAGGGCAACATCCATGCCGGGACAGGTTCCGGAGTGACCATGATTTTGGTGAAGGATCGGTTATTAATGCTGTTTCCGGGAAACCTGCTGTTTGTTATCAGCCATTCCTCCGCCGGGATGCTGTAATTTTATAGTTATAATAAATATAACAGTCCGGGTTACATGAAAAGAACGGTGATGATATGGTTGTTACTGGCCGTTTGTTTTCGGCCTGTCACGCTGCTTGCACAGCCTGATACACCGGTCATGGCGGCTAAGCTGTTGCGGGAAGAACAGGAGATATTCCTCGATTATATCAATTTTATCCCGATCGATTCCAATATTGCCTACCGACTGTCTGTTTTTATTGAATCGGAAGTGGACAGCATCCGAACCGACATTAGCCGGGATGCCGCTTTATCGGATGCGGTAAAGACAAGGGCACTGAACAGTATGACTTATTTGATGAAAGAGCTCAGCGCGAACCTGGCCCTGCAGAAATTCGAGGTTTATGATATTCCCAGTGCGCTGGAATCCTATAAACAGTTGCTCGATGCCATCCTTCACCGGCGTTCGTACACAGCAATGCTCAAACCGATCGGCCCCCGGCGCTGTCTCCTGCTGGCTGCCGCATTCTGGCAATACCCGGATTACGACTACCTGAATGATGTTGCCTCCTATAAACGAATGGCGGAATCACCGGCACATATTCTCCAGTTTCTCGAGGGACGTCCCGGTTTCCGCTTCTCCGATTCACTGCTGCTGGTTGCGGCCGCCCAGGAGCCGTATAAACTGGTGGAGTACCTGGATCAGCATCCATCCGGTTTTTCGGACAGCATCCGTAAGATCCGTAATATTTACCTGCAGCAACTGATCTCGATTTCAGGTTATAAGAACGTCAGCGACCTCATTCCTTTTGTTGTGCCCCTGGCCGAAAAAAGGATCAGCATGGAGGAAATCCTTGATAAACGCAGGGATGCCACCTGCTATTACCAGTTGATGGTGGACATGCTGCAGCAGGACAGGGGCGGGTATGCGGATACCGCTTTCCAATTTCTCATTCCGCTGCGAAAGGCTATCAAGAACGAATCGCTGGCCTTTTATGTGAACGGGATCAATGAGCTTCACAGCGCTCCTTACGAAGTACGCTTCGCGGCCATTAAAAACCTGCGTATAGAAGACCTTTACTATATCATTACCAGTTGCAAGGATGAATTGTATACCTCCAGTTACCTGGGTGTGTACCGGCAACTGGTGAAGAATTTCAGTACAACACCGGCCGATTCATTATTCGGGATCGTTGACTTTGATAATTTCCGCCCCTTTATGAAGATGGCCGCCAATTACAATACATTGGCCGATTTCCTGTCCTGCATGCCGGAAGAGAGAACTATAAGCCTGCTGAAACGCCTGATATCCGGTATTGAAACAGACACACACACGGGCCTGGAATTCGCGATGGATGTGGCGGATGCTTTCAGCGGTTTTGACTCCGTACCGGGATTGGGCAAAATGACAAGGGATGAACTTCGATCCAACCTGGAACGATGCCGTTCCTCCCGCCAGTATTTTGGGATGCGTCTCTATTCTATCTTGCTGGAAGTATTTGACATGCTGAACAAGAAGGACCCGGGGAATAAGTTATGGGCCAGCCTGGGCAACCATGAAATATTGAAACGCCGGTCTTTGGAGAATAAAAATGCTGAGGTTGTCGAAATGGTTCTGTTTTATGGTGATGAGGACGGAAGGGATTCCTATAACAATTTCATGTGTCTTTTCACCAACCCCAATAAATGGCAGGTCACCGAAACAACGTTTTGGGTGGCGATCCGTTCCCGTACCGGCCCTCCAATGCGCATTTATGCCAATCTCCCGATGGATGATATCAGTGAAATGGACCTGAAAGCGCAGGATACACTCGCGGCCTGGCTGAAAGAGCAGGGGAGTCCGGCTTCTATCCTGGTCCACCGTGGTCACAGTTACCATCTTGATCATACGTTGAAGAAACTAACTCCATCCGTAAAGCTGACCCTCCTCGGTTCCTGCGGTGGCTATAATAATATCCTCAGTGTGGCCCATATCAGCCAGGAAGCGCAGATCATCGTTTCCAAGAAGACGGGATCAAAATTCATCAATGATCCTATCATCGAAGTGATCAACGAGACCCTGGCGCATGGAAGGGACCTGGTATGGCTGGATATCTGGGAAAAACTGCGGATACGATTCAGCAAAAATGCGTTCATGCTGAACCTGTTCAATGAATATATCCCTCCGGGTAGAAACGTGAGCCTCTTTGTGTACAAGCTTTTTAATTATTACAGGTAAAACGAAGGTGGAACAGCCAGGAAGTGCGGCTGTGCCTGTTTTGTATAAGCGGTAACAATTCTTTCCGTATACCCTGATAATTTACATCCAAAAAAATATGCAAATCCGGGTTTCTGCAGTTGTATCCAGGAACAGTTTCCTGGCCCTGCTTTTTTGGATCGGGTTCACCGCCGTGGGTTTTTCCCAGTCAAGGTCAAAAGACGAACAAAAGATCCTGGCTGTCATTCAGCAGGAAGAAGAGTACTGGAGCAAGGGTGATATTGACGGTTATGTTAGCCTTTACGCGCCGCTGGACTCGACCCGTATGATACTGAGCAAGGGGGCAGCCTGCGGGAAGGATAATATCCTGGCCTTTTACAAAAAATACTGGCCCAAAGAAAAGATGGGTAAGCTGGAACTGGATGGTGAACAAATGGAAAAGCTGTCCCGTAAGTTCTATTATGTTACCGGGTACTTTCATGTCAGTTATCCCGATGGGAAAAAGATCGATGGCCGTTACTCAAGCCTTATGATCAAAATAAAGGGGAAGTGGTATCTCTATACCGATCATTCCGGGTAAATCCCGGCAACATATCTCCAACGCTGAACAGGATGGGATGAAATAACTGCGGTTGTCCGGACAATTGTTAAGGAATTGCTTTTTGTAATGTAAATCCGGAGTACTGAACCCCGCCCGCAACCCCTATCGGGCCCCAATGTATGTCACGGGCAAAAACACCTGATCCCGGTATTGATTTTCTGAAATATCTCAGTTCATTTCCTGATTCCTGTCATGCGCCGGACCGGTTTCATCTTCCAATTTTGAAGAGGAAGCAGAACACCTAAAACTTATAATCATGAATTACACAACTGTCTCTCATTGCGGAAACGATCACCAGGAATGGCTTAAAAGCGTTGAATTCTATGACCAGGACCTTGATACTCTTGAAAAAAGGCTGATGGAGATCGTTACAAAGAACAATACCCGGGATGTCATGGCCGGTGTTGAGCATTTTCAGAACCAGTTTATCGTTCAGCGGAATAATATGGATGAACTCCGCCATAGCATCAATGAACACGCCGGAAAAGTGGCAACCGTTGCGCAGGCACATGCCGGTCGCATGGAAACAGCACTGGTCGGTGAACATGACGGGCTCGGAGAACAGGTGCGGAGTTTTGAGAAGATATTCAATGAACTCCGGCATGAATACAACCTGTTTCTCGCTAAATGGTTCTAGTTCGTTTCAAACGGATCGTTACCCGGGCGGAACATCTTAACTTTGTATCCTATTCAGAGATTATGCGGAAGTGTTTCATTTCCTTTATGTTCTTTCTGCACCTGGCTGCTGCCGCTTTTGCACAGCAACTCAGCCAGGTGAGTTTTTCAGGCGGCAGTAAATTGTCGCATCTTTCATTACTGACCGACCGGGAAGTGCTGATTCGGTTATCTGATGACGGAAGGATAACAGAGTGGGGTATTGAAGAACAATCCCTTCGGATGAGAGACTATTATGCGCCCCGCCTCCAGCCTTACGCCGGAAGGGTAGAGTACTATGGCACAGAGGCTGACTCCGTTTCCAGGGGCCGGCTTAAAAGCATCGGTTCTTCCGTTATTACCTATTTCGGGGCTTGGGAAACACCCGACAAGATCGGGAAGATCCGTTCGGTCGGATATCTCCAGTTCGATTATTTTTCACTGTATGATAATAAGGCCCTGCAGGGAAAAATAAAAAGCATCGGGAATATTTCACTTGATTATTATTCCTCATTCGACAACGAATCACTGCAAGGAAAGCTTAAGGCGGTGGTCAGCACGCAGATCAGCTATTATAGTTCATTTGATGACAGGCTGATAAGGGGAAAGGTCAAAAGCATCGGTCCGGTGAACTATACGTGGTATACTTCCATAGAAAGAGGAAATTATGGCGGCGGGCTTAAATCCGGACCCTGGCGCCAGAATACCGGCGGGGTGTTGTATGTATTACAATAGGTCGTGAGACGGGCTTGCCCGCGACTTGTCCATTGTATCTTTAGCGAATTCGGGAGTCTAAATTTTTTTTATAAGCTGTGATCAACCCTATTTAAAAGTTTTCCGTCCTTAAGCAAGCAAATGAAAAATTTCGCTGGCATACTGCCTGTTTTATTCGTCGGGTTCATTGTAACCCTGACCTCCTGTTCCGTGGTAGAAAAAAAACCAGTAGTGAAACAATTCTTCCAGTACGAGCGGTTCAAGGATTCGGTGCTTCGTACAGATACCGGCAAACCGGTTGAATCCGGTAATGTGTTTGATAACCCCGATTTTATACCCGGGAAAGATTCACTGGACCTGTTGCTGGAAAAACTGGATTCCCAGCTTCACCGGGAACAACACCTGATGGCACACCTTGACAGCCTGAAAAAGAGTTTATCAAAGACCCCAGGGTATTCAGATGAGGAAAAAGCGGTCATCCGGGAGAATATCTATGCGGTGGACTCCTTCTTTATTGCCAGGGATTCGGTACCCGTGAGCGCCTGCAGGGGCAGGGAATGCCTGTTGTTCGTGGAAATTGACAAATCCGTGCAGACACTCTATCTCTATATCATGGGCGAACTCAAGGATAGTTTCCTGGTTTCGACGGGCAAAGGTGAAAAATATGAGACACCGCAAATGGAACTGCACCCGCGGGGCCCCATTCTCACCAAATACACATCCCGGAAATTTCCGGGAGGTAATTACTTCGGTCTTGGCAATATGCCATACGCGGTTTTTGTGAAAGGCGGTTACGCCATTCACGGCACCACAAAGGGGAATTTTTCAAAATTGGGTAAAAAGGCATCCCATGGCTGCATCCGGCTGCACCCCGAGAATGCAAAAGTGTTCAATGCCCTTGTGAAAACGATCGGTCTGAACCGGACCTGGGTCTCTATTAAAAACCATATTAAAAGGGATACCTTGCCAAAGGATTCACTGCCCTGATGAAAGACGGGAAACGGTCAAAAGCTCATTTCAAATGTGATTCTTCACAGTTCATGCAGTCGCAGGTTCCGGTTTCAGGGTTGAAAAATATATTTGATCAATAAACTATAAGTTATGAAACCACTCACCGCCTTATTCCTGGTCACCGCCGCGATCCTGGCCGGCGCCACCGGCAACCCTGTTTCAGCACAAGAGTATAAACTCCGGCAAACTACCAGCATGATGGGAATGAATTCCGAGTCCACTATCTATGTCAAAGGCATGCGGAAAAGAACCGAAGCCGGAAGTTATATGGGACAGCCCAATAACCTGGTCACCATCGAGCAGTGCGATAAGCAACGTACCATTACCCTGAATGTCAAAAAGAACCTCTATTATATAGAACCATTCTCTAAAAATGAGGAAGAAGTGATCGATGAAGATGCTAAGTCCACCGTAAAACCCAAAACGGTCCCTGTCACCACTAAAAAAGGGGGAGTGATCACAAATTATTACAGCATCGTGGATACCGGTGAAAGAAAGAAAATGTACGGGTTCACGGCCCGGCATATCTGGACCACGCAAAAGATGAAACCTTCGCCCGATGCCTGTAGCATGAAGGACAGCTTCCTTATTAAAACCGATGGCTGGTATATTGACCTGCCCCAGTT
>CAZEZE010000022.1:0-14588 GCA_964516445.1 uncultured Chitinophaga sp.
ACCTGCTCGATACACCCGGTCACAAGGATTTCGCGGAAGACACGTACCGGACGCTTACCGCGGTGGACAGTGTAATCCTGGTGGTGGACAGTGTGAATGGCGTGGAGGAGCAAACCCGCCGGTTAATGGAAGTATGCCGGATGCGGGATACGCCGGTTATCGTATTTATTAACAAAATGGACCGCGACGGAAAGAACCGTTTCGACCTGCTGGAAGAAATTGAAAAGGAACTGAACATTGCACTGCACCCCATGACATGGCCGATCAACAGCGGAAAGGATTTTAAGGGTGTTTATAACCTGCATGATAAAAGCCTGCGCCTGTTCACTGCCAATACAAAGGCCGACGAAGACAGTATCTCTATTTCAGATCTGCAGGATAAAGTACTGGATGAGAAACTGGGAGAACGGGATGCCGCGCATTTGCGGGAGGATGTGGAACTGGTGGAGGGGGTGCACGGTGATCTGATCCTGGATGATTACCTGGCCGGGAAAGTGGCGCCGGTTTTTTTCGGAAGCGCCATCAACAATTTTGGGGTGAAGGAAATGCTGGATACTTTTATCCGTATCGCGCCCACTCCACGGAGCAGGGAAACGACAAAACGGGTGGTGGATGTGGAAGAAGAAAAACTCAGCGGGTTTATTTTTAAGATCCACGCCAACCTGGATCCCAAACACCGCGACCGGATCGCATTTTTAAGGGTTTGCTCCGGCAGATTTGAAAGAAATAAATATTTTCATCATGTGCGGCTGGACAAGGATGTCCGGTTCAGCAACCCGTATTCGTTCATGGCAAGGGATAAAAGCATTATTGAAGATGCCTATGCCGGTGATGTGGTGGGATTGTTTGACACCGGGAATTTTAAGATCGGCGATACGCTTACGGAAGGGGAGAACTTTTTTTTCACCGGGATCCCTTCTTTTTCGCCGGAGATATTCAAGGAAGTGGTGAATAAAGACCCGATGAAGACCAAACAACTGGAAAAAGGATTGCTGCAACTGACGGACGAAGGAGTGGCGCAGCTCTTTACCCAGTTTGGCGGAAATAAGAAGATCATTGGTTGTGTGGGTGAACTTCAGTTTGAAGTGATCCAGTACCGCTTGCTGCATGAATACGGCGCATCTGTGGTATTCAACAGCCTGCCTTTTTACAAAGCGTGCTGGCTGACCAGCCCCGACACGAAGAAACTGGATGATTTTCTCCGTTTCAAGCAGGCCAATTCGGCGGAAGACAAGGATGGGCACCCGGTGTACCTGGCGCAGAGCGAATGGTTCCTGAACACGGAGAAGACCAATAACCCGGAAATCGAATTTCATTTTACTTCGGAGATACATAAATAACGATCATGGAAGGATTTATAACAGAGCGGCTCATCGTTCGCCGTCCCCGCCCGGACGACAAGGACAATTTCTTTCTCCTGAACGGAGATGAGAATGTAATGCGGTATATCCGGGCGGTGATCACAAAAGAGGAAAGCGATGCCAAACTGGAACAGTTTCTGAAGGAGGAGGTTGACAACCCTTTATCCATAGGCCATGGCCGCTGGCTTATTGATGAAAAGGCTACAGGAAATTTTATAGGATCCTTTGCCATTATCCCGATTCCCAATGAGCCGGAGAAAATTCAATTGGGTTATTCCTTTATACCCGCCGCCTGGGGTAAGGGTTATGCAACTGAAGTAGCGAAGGCGGGTTTACAATTCTTCCTGGAGAATACCGATATACCTGAGATCTACGGTGTATCCGAGACAGCCAATACGGCTTCCATGAAAGTACTCGAAAAGGCCGGGTTTGTCTTTCACAGCACAAAAATGGAGGACGGGAAAGAACTGACTGTGTTTATTGTAAAGCGGCAGGCTTAAGACCGTGGAACCACGCCGGTATAATTATGCGGAGTGATGCGCTTCAGTTCCCTTTTTAATTCTTCTTTCACTTTGAGTCCTTCAATAAACTGGTGGATCGCTTTTTTGTCGATCCTGTTATTTCCCCTTGTCAGGTTCTTAAGCGCCTCGTAAGGATTCGGGAAATTTTCCCTTCGCAGAATGGTCTGTATCGCTTCCGCCACTACGGCCCAGTTATTGTCGAGATCATCATAGATCTTCGCATCGTTCACCACCAGTTTGCCCAGTCCCTTTTCCACTGACCTGAAAGCGATCAGTGTATGGGCAAAGGGCACCCCGATGTTTCGGAGTACGGTGGAATCGGTCAGGTCGCGCTGCAGCCTGGATACCGGTAATTTGGCCGCCAGGAATTCAAAAAGGGCATTCGCCATTCCGAAGTTCCCTTCCGCATTTTCAAAATCGATCGGGTTGATCTTATGGGGCATTGCGGACGAACCCACTTCGCCTTTTTTCGTTTTTTGCTTGAAATACTCCATGGAAACATAACTCCAAAGGTCCCTGCAGAGGTCAACCAGGATATTGTTGATCCGTTTCATGCAGTCGAAATGAGCGGCCAGGTTATCGTAATGTTCGATCTGCGTGGTATGCTGCTGACGGTTCAGCCCTAATTGCGATACAAATTCATTTCCCCATTTCACCCAATCGGTCTTGGGGTAGGCAACATGGTGGGCATTGAAGTTGCCGGTGGCGCCTCCAAACTTTCCGGTGAAGGGGATACCGATAAACTGCTCCACCTGGTTGCCGATCCTTTCCACATACACCATGATCTCTTTTCCCAGCCGGGTAGGACTGGCAGGTTGACCGTGGGTATGGGCCAGCATCGGGATGTCTTTCCACTCGTTGGCCAGGAGTTTGAGCTCGGTATTAAGATTCAGAAGAGCGGGGAGGTATTCATACTCGATTGCATGTTTCCAGGCAAGTGGAATGGCTGTGTTGTTTATGTCCTGCGATGTGAGCCCGAAATGCACCCATTCCTTAGCTTCCTTTCCCCCGGATTTTTCCAGTTCGTTCTTCAGGAAATATTCCACCGCCTTTACATCATGGTTGGTGGTGAACTCGATCTGTTTGAGCTCCTGGGCATCTTCCGGGCCAAAATCCTCCAGTAATTTAGTGAGGTGTTTCACGCACTTGCCGGGCAGTTTGAACATTTTCCTTTTTTCCAGGAAAAGCAGGTATTCGATCTCCACCTGTACCCGGTATTTCATCAGGGAATATTCAGAAAAATATTCGTCGAGGTGTTGTACCTGCTTGCGGTAGCGCCCGTCTACCGGGGATATGGCTGTGAGTCCTGTTAGTTCCATATAGTGATGCTTGTTTCGGCCCCCCTAAATCCCCCGCAAGGGGGGACTTCGGGTCGTTCAAAGTTTTTGTTTTCATTATTGTCTCTAAATCGCGCTTCAAACTGCAGCTACGGAGCACTTGCTTGTACCTTGTGCCTTGTACCTTGCTTGTCCGCCGTAGTCTCGGCGAAGCCGAGACGAAGGTGGATGCCTTTCCTTTACCTTTGCCCACAAAATTAGCCGAATTGGAGAAGATAAGGGTTGGTATTGTCAATTATCTGAATACACGGCCGCTCATTTACGGGTTGCAACGGCCCCCCATTAACGATAAGATCATTCTTACAGGAGATTACCCTTCGAGGATCGCCACGCAATTACTGCAGGATGAAATCGATGTGGGGCTTGTGCCGGTGGCAGCGCTGAAAAATTTACCGGAGTATCATATTGTTGGAGATTATTGCATTGGAACGGAGGGCGAGATCGCGTCGGTGGCGCTTTTTAGTGAAGTGCCCGTGCAGGAGATCCAAAAGGTTTATCTCGATTACCAGAGCCGCAGTTCGGTGGAATTATTGAAGTTCCTTATGCGGGAGTACTGGGGTATCAGCCCCGGGTTGCTGCCCGCTGAAAATGAAAGTTACCGGGAAAAGATCAGGGACACCACAGCCGGCCTGGTGATCGGTGACCGGGCCCTGGAACAACGCAAACGCTCAACATTTATTTATGACCTCGGCTCGGAATGGAGGGCCATCACCGGTCTGCCCTTTGTTTTTGCTGTATGGGCCAGCAAAAAAAAGCTGCCGGATGAATTTACCAGTGAATTCAGCAAGGCCAATGCCATGGGGCTGGAAAAGATCAACGAGATCGTTACTGCTTCAGGCTATGATCTTTATGATCTGAAGAAATACTATAACCTGCACCTCAGTTATCACCTGGATGATGCGAAAAAAAGGGGAATGGCGCATTTCCTTGAATTGATAACATAAAAAGGTAGAATTACTATTCCGCTTCTTTGTTTTATTAAGGTGAAGCGATTATCTTTAAGCCTAACTAATTGCCCTGGAAATGACCAGAAAATTGACCCTGAATCTCCTCGGATTACTCCTTTTATTTTCTCTATTACATCTTTCTGTGGATGCACAAACGGGTGGTATACCCACCGGGTCGGACACGACTTGCCCGAACGGGATATCCCTGTACCAGAAGGTGTATGGAGGAAACAGGAGTGATATTGGGGAGTGGTTGGCTGCATCAGCAGACAGCGGGTATGTAATGGCAGGCCATACGACTGGATTTGGTAATGGCTTGTCTGATGGAATGCTTACGAAGGTCAGCAAAAGAGGGGCAGTGGTGTGGAGCAAGGCGGTTGGTGGCAGTGCGAACGATTATCTCTATGGTATAAAACGGACCAGTGATAATGGTTTTATTGCTGCCGGACAGACAAGATCATACGGTAATGCGGCAGGTGATGCCTGGCTGGTAAAGATAGATGCAGCAGGTAATGTTCAGTGGTCAAAGAAGTACGGGGATGGTAATGTATTCGGTGACGCTGCTTTTGAAGTGGTGCAATTATCAGACGGAGGGTATGCCTTTTGCGGAGTGAACCAGTTTGCCGGCGGGGTTTCCCGGAGTTTTGTGGTGAGAACCGATAATTCGGGTAATGTTATATGGAGTAATCAATATGATCAGGCTGGTTCTGATGAGGCCTGGGGTTTAACAGAGGACGGAAATTCCCTGGTGGTGGCAGGTTTTTACCGTGCACCGGATCTGTATGACGGGTATGTGATGAAGCTGGATAAAGCAAACGGGCTGGTACAATGGAAAAGGACATATGATGCAAATCCTAATCGTCATCTGCTGATGGCCAAGATTCGGCTGACAAATTCCGGTTACCAGGTGTTTTCGCTTGAAATGGATGATTTTGTCGGGACCAATCAGCAACAATGTGTATGGAATCTCGGGACGGACGGTACGGCACAGAATATTCGAAGGGTAACAGTTCCTGGTATTCAGACCAGCGGTTACGGATGGACCCCGTTGCAGGACGGCAGTTTTGTGGTTGCCAATGGTGAGAACAATAATGGAGCTGATGTAATTTTCACTCATGTAAATGCGGCCGGTAGTATAGTGTGGTCAAAGAAGTACCAGCGAAGCGGGAGACAATGGATCAGGGCAATGATCGCTTCCCCGGAAGGAGGTTATGCGGCTGTGGGGATAAATAACAATGCAGGAACGACCGCTGACAGCAATGATGTGTATTTAATACGGATTGATGATTCAGGAAACAGTGGAAGCTGTTCGGGTATTACAACAACAGATGTTTCAGTGGCTTCAGCTTCGTTTAACTCTTCGGCAATATCCCCGGGTTCACCGGGAAGTGTAACTCTTGGCAGCCCGGTGATATCTATTGGGGCAACAGCTTATGTTCCTGCAACCAATACACTTTGTACTTACTGTTATATACCTATACCTCCCGATACGGCATGCCTGAACGGGATATCCCTGTACCAGAAGGTGTATGGAGGAAATAGGAGTGATATTGGGGAGTGGTTGGCTGCATCAGCAGACAGCGGGTATGTAATGGCAGGCCATACGACTGGATTTGGTAATGGCTTGTCTGATGGAATGCTTACGAAGGTCAGCAAAAGAGGGGCAGTGGTGTGGAGCAAGGCGGTTGGTGGCAGTGCGAACGATTATCTCTATGGTATAAAACGGACCAGTGATAATGGTTTTATTGCTGCCGGACAGACAAGATCATACGGTAATGCGGCAGGTGATGCCTGGCTGGTAAAGATAGATGCAGCAGGTAATGTTCAGTGGTCAAAGAAGTACGGGGATGGTAATGTATTCGGTGACGCTGCTTTTGAAGTGGTGCAATTATCAGACGGAGGGTATGCCTTTTGCGGAGTGAACCAGTTTGCCGGCGGGGTTTCCCGGAGTTTTGTGGTGAGAACCGATAATTCGGGTAATGTTATATGGAGTAATCAATATGATCAGGCTGGTTCTGATGAGGCCTGGGGTTTAACAGAGGACGGAAATTCCCTGGTGGTGGCAGGTTTTTACCGTGCACCGGATCTGTATGACGGGTATGTGATGAAGCTGGATAAAGCAAACGGGCTGGTACAATGGAAAAGGACATATGATGCAAATCCTAATCGTCATCTGCTGATGGCCAAGATTCGGCTGACAAATTCCGGTTACCAGGTGTTTTCGCTTGAAATGGATGATTTTGTCGGGACCAATCAGCAACAATGTGTATGGAATCTCGGGACGGACGGTACGGCACAGAATATTCGAAGGGTAACAGTTCCTGGTATTCAGACCAGCGGTTACGGATGGACCCCGTTGCAGGACGGCAGTTTTGTGGTTGCCAATGGTGAGAACAATAATGGAGCTGATGTAATTTTCACTCATGTAAATGCGGCCGGTAGTATAGTGTGGTCAAAGAAGTACCAGCGAAGCGGGAGACAATGGATCAGGGCAATGATCGCTTCCCCGGAAGGAGGTTATGCGGCTGTGGGGATAAATAACAATGCAGGAACGACCGCTGACAGCAATGATGTGTATTTAATACGGATTGATGATTCAGGAAACAGTGGAAGCTGTTCGGGTATTACAACAACAGATGTTTCAGTGGCTTCAGCTTCGTTTAACTCTTCGGCAATATCCCCGGGTTCACCGGGAAGTGTAACTCTTGGCAGCCCGGTGATATCTATTGGGGCAACAGCTTATGTTCCTGCAACCAATACACTTTGCTTTTACTGTCAGCCCAAACCAACCGGCACCGCCAGGCCACAGAATCCGGGTGAAAGATATTTAGAGCAGCATACTGTAAATGTCTACCCCAACCCGGTGGTCGGAGGTACGTTCCAAATTGAAATTGAGGCATTATATGACGATAAGGCTGTCATTAATATCATCGATCTGAATGGTACTATATTGTACACAGTTGTTCCCAGGGATATAAACCGGGGTCAAAACCTGTTCAGGATCGATTTGCCATTGCGCCTGAGGAATTTTTCCAATTACCTGGTAGGGATACAGTTTAAAAATTACACCACAACCACAAAGATCTTTGTGATCCGTTAATCATATAAACCAGCTCTGTATGCGAAAACTTAGTTTTTTACCTGTATTGATTCTGTCGTTAATCGTCTTTATCGCCTGTGAAAAAACGGGACCCGCTGGTCCCGCTGGTCCGGCTGGTGCCGCGGGCGCAGCAGGATCACCTGGTTCGCCCGGTTCGCCCGGTGCTCCGGGTCCGCAAGGACCTATCGGCCCAACAGGACCGCAGGGGCCGCAAGGTCCGCAAGGACCCCAGGGGCCGGTGGGGACAGCCAATGTTATTTTTTCAAGATGGACAAATGGTTCTACCTGGACCATTGATGGAAGTACCGGTCTGGCTTTTTTTAATATACCCACCGCTTCATTAACGCAATCAATTCTCAGTGGGGGAGCCATGCATGTTTACTGGGCTGTCCTGGGGGATTCGGTGACGCATGTGCGCGAATTACCATTCACTGAAAACATTGGAAGCACCGTATATTTTCATAACACTAAATATTCTGTAGGGAATATCAGGATTGAAACGAACAACCTGACGATGTCAACAACAAACAGGTACCGCTATATCCTGATCCCGGGAGGAGTATTGGGTGGCAGGAGCAATATTAATTTCTCCAATTACCATGAAGCGATCAGGCAACTGGGGATCCCGGAATAAAGAGTAATGTATCGATTTGAAATTAATGCTCGCAGAGATCGCAAAGAACGCACTGTATGTGGTTCATTAATAGTCTCTGCGGCCCCAGCGATCCCGGCGTGAAATTAATAATGAGGCACTACCGGATAAAAGCAGGTGCCGGCGGGTTTAACTGAAATTCTTAATATCCGCTTCCATCATTTCCCTGATCAGCTCATCCAGCGAACAGGAGGGCGTCCACTTGAGTTTTTCCCTGGCTTTTGAAGCGTCTCCCTGTAAAAGATCCACTTCGGTAGGGCGGTAATACCTGTCATCAACCGAAACCACTGTTTGCCCTGCTGGTAGCTGGTAAAGCGGGTTGTCGCACTTTACCACATAACCCTTCTCTTTCTCATTCTCACCTTCAAAACGAAGTGTTATCCCGCAATGGGCAAATGACTTGATGACAAAATCACGGACCGTATTCGTGATACCGGTGGCTATGACAAAATCTTCCGGTTTTTCCTGTTGCAGTATCCTCCACATGGCTTCGACATAGTCCCTTGCATGTCCCCAGTCGCGCCGGGCATTCAGATTTCCCAGGAAAAGGGTCTGTTTCTTTTTCAGGACAATTTCGGCCACCGCCCGGGTGATCTTCCGGGTAACAAAGGTCTCACCCCTGACCGGGCTTTCATGATTGAATAAAATACCATTGCAGGCAAACATACCATATGCCTCCCTGTAGTTCACCGTGATCCAGTAGGCATATAATTTGGCGACCGCATAGGGCGACCGGGGATAAAAAGGAGTCTTTTCGTTTTGAGGTATGGCCTGAACAAGCCCGTATAACTCCGAAGTGGATGCCTGGTAGATCTTTGTCTTTTTCTCCAGGCCCAGGATCCGCACGGCCTCCAATATACGTAAAGCGCCGATCCCGTCCACATTGGCGGTATATTCCGGTGTCTGGAAACTGATATGCACATGGCTCATGGCGCCAAGGTTATAGATCTCATCGGGTTGCACTTTCTGAATGATATGGATAATTCCCGCGGAATCGGTCAGGTCGCCATAGTGAAGGAAAAGACGCACATTCTCTTCATGGATATCCCTGTATAAATGATCGATTCGGTCGGTATTGATCAGGGAGGCCCTTCTGCGGATGCCGTGTACTTCATATCCTTTGCTTAACAAAAGTTCAGCGAGGTAAGCCCCGTCCTGTCCTGTAATGCCTGTTATTAACGCTCTTTTTTTCATGGAGTGGTCTTGAGTGACCGGCGCAAAAATACAATTTTGTACCTTACTTTATTTGAAGCTAAGTTTGCATCAACTAATTGATAAAATATGGCCGAAACACTGGGATCCCTGTGTGATAAACTCACCATTGTTAAGCTGAAGCAATACCATTCTGAGGACGAGTCCCGCCTGCAAAGCCTGCTGCTGCAGGAACAGCAATTGCAGGCAGAGATCAACGACTTTATCGGGGATGCGGTGGCGGGTACAATTCCCCCGGAACGTCTCATTTTTTCGGCCAACAAGGTCTATAAAAAGGAAGGGAACGAAACCCGCTCCATATCCGGGACTATTGCCGAAGTATTCGCCGAACTGGCCAAAGTGAACTGCGACCTCTGGCATGAACAGGAAAAAGTGTATGAGTTTGACAAAGTGGAACCGGTTCAGAAAGATGTCGTGGTCAAACGACTGGCCGTGCTGAACCTCGAACGTAACAAATGTATCGACGCCATTGACCGGCAGTTCCGTTCAATGATCACCGGAAAATGATCAACATGCCCAGGGCCCTTATATTTGGAATCAACGGACAGGATGGGTTTTACCTGGACCGCCTGCTCCGGCAAAAAGGGATGGAAGTAACAGGTGTGTCACGATCCAAAGGGAACTGGCGGCAGGGTAATGTTGGCGACCGTCAATTCACCCATGCGCTTATTAAGGATCTTCAACCCGACTATATCTTTCACCTGGCTGCCCATTCAAAGACAGGTCACGAACTGCTATATGAGCACCAGGATACCATTGTGGGCGGAACCCTGCATATACTGGAGTCGGTATATAAGAATGCTCCGGATTCAAGGGTATTTATCACCGGGAGCGGACTGCAGTTTGAGAATATGGGCGAACCGATCAGTGAAAAGTCTGCCTTTGTTGCAAATGACGCATATTCGCTGGCACGTATTCAATCGGTCTTTGCGGGTCGTTATTACAGGACAAAAGGGGTAAAGGTCTATACAGGATATTTGTTTCACCACGACAGTCCGCTGCGAACGGCGCAGCACATGAACCGGAAGATCGCGGATGCCGCGCTGGCTGCTGCTGAGGGTAAGGAGTATGGTTTAACTATCGGCGATGTCACAGTGGAAAAGGAGTTTGGATTCGCAGGGGATATCGTTAACGGTATGCTGCACCTCGTTCAGCAGGATAATTTTTTTGAAGCATGTATCGGTACCGGGAAAGCATACAGCATTGAAAAATGGCTGGAACTATGTTTTAGTGCGGTTGAAAAAAACTGGAAGGATCATGTGCAATTGAAGGAAGGATATACCCCGGTTTTCAGAAAAATGGTTAGTGATCCGTCGCTGATCCGTTCAACCGGGTGGAAACCCGGAGTTGAAATTGAGGAGCTGGCACAACGGATGCTTAAATTACCAGGAGAGCTTTAATGCAACAGGCCCCCCAAAAAATATTACTTGGAATGCTGGTGGCCAATGGCGACTGCCTTTTGGCTACGGTGTTAGCCAAACAGATCAAAAAAGATTATCCCGGCTGTCATCTTACCTGGGCAATCAGTGACAAATGCCGCCCGATGATCGAGGGCAACCCGGATGTGGATGCCATTTGGGAAATCCCGCTTGCCGATAAAAAAGCGGGTGAAACGGAGGCCTGGTTCAGTTTTGAAGGGCAGGCGAAGGAACGGAAAAACAGGGGAGAGTTTGATGAGGTATTTCTTACCCAGGTCTATCCGTCCAATGTGCATAACTACGACGGCACCACCCGCGGCACCATTTACAATGCTTATCCGCATCCCGTTACGGTGGATGCAAGACCCGTGCTCCGGCTGAATGAAAGCGAGGTATCCCGGGTAAAGAAATTCGCGGAAAATAACAATCTTTCATCCTTCCGGCATATCATACTTTTCGAATGTTCTTCATTCAGCGGTCAATCATTCGTCACGCCGGAATGGGCCGTCGAAGTGGCCGGGCGGTTAGTGACATTGCATGAGGATCTCCTTGTCATCATATCTAGCCACCTTGATCTGGGTAATATTCACCCGAGGATCATTACCGCCAGTAACCTGACACTCCGCGAAAATGCCGAGCTCACTAAGTATTGTACCCTGCTGGCCGGTTGTTCCAGCGGCATAACCTGGATCGCCACCACCGACTGGGCGAAACGCCTGCCCATGGTACAATTCCTGAAAAGGGGGATCGGGTTCACTTTTGCCTCCGTGGCATATGATCACCAGTACTGGGGGCTGGATGCTTCGATGATTATTGAAACGGCCAATCCTGATATTACAGCAGCGGTCCGACTTTTACATGACGTAATGCAGAAGGGCGTTAAGGCAGTAAAGCCTGTCTATCATCAGCAACTTAAACCCAGGTTTGCATCGTTGCTGAAATACTCGTTTATGTATTTACGGCGCGGGAAATTCAGTAAGTCTTATCGGATAACAAAGCATTTTATAGAACGTAATTATCGAAAGACCCGAAGTGATCATTCTTTATCATAAAGCTCGGTAAGCCTTTTTCCGGCAAAAAATACTGTTGATATAAGTGTCGGCATATAGAAAGTAATCATTTGATAAAAGAAAATCAATCAGGGGTTTGTTCTTTGTTTCCTTGTTGTTTTCTTCATACCCCAGTGTTTCAACACAAATTACCTCTGTCCTAAACCTGCTAAAGTCCATTGTCTTCAGTATTTCCAGATCCAGCCCTTCCACATCCAGCGAAATGAGATTGGGATGCGGAGTGAAATATTTCCCCATTATATCATTAATATTGACAAGGGGCATTCTGATGACTGTCTCGAATTTATGTTTACCGACAATTGCATTTCCGGTGGTCTCCCAGAATAAGGCTTCCTCTTTCGAAAACGTTCCAAGTCCGCTGGCGTTTTCCGGGAACTGGTAAAAATCTGCTTCTGATTGCGAGTTGTATGAAACGCCAGCATTTATATGGATGTCCCTGTTCCTTTTAGCCTTTAATTTTTTGAATAAACGAGGATTTGGTTCAATACATACTCCTTTACTTCCTTTAGAGTACAACAAATAAGTATTATTGATTCTAAATGGATCATTGGCGCCTATGTCGAGATAAGTGGGCTTTTGAATACCAAGCCTGGCAAATAGATCTTTAATGATTATGTCTTCGCCGTTCTGCGAATAGCTAATCCGGGTATGATTGAATAAATACCTGGTATATATCTTTCTTATTACTTTTTCAATGAAAAGCCGCATATAAAAAAGATTTATAGTAAAGTCGGGTCAACTTTCTCCGATATTTCTCCAGTTTTATGTATACAGGTCGTTTATTCTGTAAAGTTAATTCAATTACGACCCGCGGGTCTATAGACGAAACTGTCTTCCGTTTGATCGATCCTAGCATTTGCTCGAACCGACCCCTGAAACTGCCAGCAGACCAGTCATCTTTCATTTTTTTCACCACCTCGGCGGAGTGACGGATAGAATCCTTTAAGGTTTGTTTCGGATAAGGCTCCAGGTATTTTAGTATATGCCTGAATGTGGGGTTGTCAGAAATGGCCAGCGGCCTTTCACTGGTGATTGCTTGATCTGTTGTTGCGGCAAGCCCCGGCATGTTACGATCATATAGGAAGCAGTTCAGGGTGTTTTCGCTGCACCAGTAAATGAGATCTTCCTTGCTCATAAATTCATGCGTAACCTGCACCTCCACACCGCTTTTAGCCAGTGATCTGCATTGTGCTGCCAGTTCTAGTGCATATTGATGGCTGGGGTCAGCGTAAGTGCCGTGGGGTATATTTATGCGTATAACCGCTTTTTCAAATTCCTTATTTACAGCACTGACAACTTGTTCAAAACCCTTTCCCTTAGTGGCAAAACCAAAAGTTCCTATCACTGGAATATTATTCTCCCTGGTTGATAGGCGGCCATTATATTCATCGAGCGGTCGTGGAAATACAAATACTTTTTTGTGTTTGAAAGTCATGGAGGGATCCAGTACACAATAGAAATCAAAATCAAAAGGCGAACAGTAAACGAATGGATCGTTGGGTAGGATCTCCAGGATAATAGTTCCTTTCAGGCCTGGTAATTGTTTGATACTTTTTGTGTCCAGCCACCCGGTTGTACTAAAGTGATAATTAAAAAGGTAAAAATCATATTGGGTGGATATGCCAAGATTTTTTGGACTTAATTCAAAATAATCCAGAGAATAGAGATGTGAGTTCTTAATGCAATTAAAAACCATGAGGCCGGATTCATGGATGCTGCAAACAGCCTTTTCTGTATTGATGAAGAGCCCCCTCATTATTTTATTCTAAACAATCTCAATAAACGGCAATGGGAAAATGAACTTCCCGCCCGCGGCACGGTTTTCTTTTTCCCGTCCCAGTATATTATGACGGAAATGCCAGGGTAAAACAAAAAGGTAATCCGGTTTCATGGCTTTTGCCTCTGCCTCGGAAACAATGGGAATGAGGGTGCCGGGTGTAAAGGAACCGAATTTCTGTTCGTTCACTTCAGCGATGCAGTCGAGGTATTGCGTGCCGATATTGCAATACTGGAGCAGCACATTTCCCTTGGTGGAGGCGCCGTAGCCGATGATCTTTTTACCGTCATTTTTCAGTTTGTCCAGCAGGTTCAGCAGGCTGCTACGGTGATCGGCCACCCGTTGCGCAAATTCCCTGTATGGGTTTTCCGTGTTCAGTCCCATTTTGACCTCTTCCTCCAGCATCCAGTCAATGACCGCCTGGTTGGGCTTATGATGGGAATTCTTTTTAGCTGCCGTTACGGCAAAACTACCGCCGTTGATATCATTCAGTTCCACATCAATGATACGCAGACCTGCTTTATCGAGAATGTATTGCACAGAGATCATCGAATAGTATTCGAGGTGCTCCTGGCAAATCGTGTCATACGAGTTGGTACGGAGCATGGAAGGAAGATAACTCTGTTCAAAATGCCAGATGCCGTTCTCTGCCAGCACGGAGGCAATATCGGAGGCGAATTTCACGGGGTCTTCCAGGTCATAGAACATGGCGATGGAAGTGACGATCGTTGCTTTTTCATCCGGGAAGATCTTCCGGAAATTATCCGCCGTGAAAAAGTCGGGTACCAACGAGATGTCATCCGTATAATATTCTTTGAATTTATTTCCGGTAGGGTCGATCCCGATCCTGCGGAGATGGGAAGGATAACATTTGAGAGAGGTCGCATCGTTGCTGCCAATATCAAGGATGATATCCCCGGCCTTTGTCTGCACTTTCCGCAGCAGCATGTTCACTTTGTTCTGCAGGTGGTTCACCATGCCCTGGTTCAGCCCTGAACGGTAACCATAATTGTCCCCGTACATTTCTTCCAGGCTGTAAGATTGTTTCATCTGTACCAGCCCGCTTTCGGGGCACCAAACCATGTCAACCGGCCCCCGGGTGACCACCTGTTCCCTGGAAGAAGGGAACACCCCGGTGAGGTATTGTTCGCCTAATGATAATACATTTACTAAATTGCTGCTGCCGCTGATCC
>CAZEZE010000023.1:0-14584 GCA_964516445.1 uncultured Chitinophaga sp.
GTTTGCGTGCAGAACCCGGTGTTCCGGATGGAATAAACGGTTGCTGAGGAACCTTGCCCTGTTCCGCTTAATTTAGCGGTTCAATTATTTTTATGCGGAGATCATCTGTCTCAATCATCCCGTTCCTGTTGTTTTTCATTTTTACACCGTTGCTGCTTTTCTCGCAGGAAGGCCGGTTCAGCAAACAAATGAAAAAGGAAATGGCCTTAAAGGTCATTGAAGCCTGCCGCCATGCCTGGCAGGGTTATAAGCAGTATGCCTGGGGTTATGATGACCTTCGCCCGCTGACAAAGGATGGCCGTAACTGGTACAAACAAAGCCTGCTTATGTCACCGGTGGATGCATACGATACTTTTATCATGCTGGGGATGAAGAAGGAGGCCGCGGAAGCTAAAGAACTAATCCTCTCCAAACTCAACTTTGATGCTGACAACGATGTGCAGGTCTTTGAGATCGTCATCCGCCTCCTGGCCGCCCTGCAGACAGCCTATGAAATGGACGGGGATAAACGCTTTCTCACGCTGGCAACTGATCTCGCAAACAGGCTGATGCCCGCTTTTAATACACCCACTGGTATTCCTTACCGTTATGTACACCTGCAAACCGGCAAGACCCGCGACGGTTTGAACAATCCCGCCGAGATCGGCACCCTGATGATGGAGTTTGGGAAATTATCTAAGCTGACCGGTGATGATAAATATTATAAGGCCGCCAAAAAAGCCATCATGGCCGTGTATGAAAAGAGAAGCGCTATCGGACTGGTAGGTGAGCAGATCGACGTACAGACAGGCAACTGGACCCGAACCCGCAGTCATATCAGCGGGATGATCGATTCCTATTATGAATACCTCTGGAAATCATGGCTGCTTTTCGGCGACCGGGATTTTAAGGAGGCATGGGACCTGCATGTGGCGGCCATCAACAGCTACCTGGTCCGCAAACAGTCAAACGGCTGGTTCATGGCACATGTGGATATGAACACGGGAAAGGAATTATCGACCAATTATGGGGCGCTGGATGCTTTTTATGCAGGACTGACCGCTTATGCGGGAGATATCCCAACGGCAATAGAGATGCAGAAGGCCAATTATTATATGTGGACTAAATTTGGCATTGAACCGGAGTTGTTTGATTTTAAAACGGATTCTGTTCTTTATGCTTCTTATGTATTAAGACCCGAAAATCTCGAAAGCTGTTTTTACCTCTACCAGTATACCAACGACCCTGTTTACCTGCATATGGGCAAAAGAATGGTGGATGATATCATCACGCATTGCAAAACAGAAGCAGGGTTTGCTTCCCTGAAGAATGTGCTCACAAAAGACAAATCGAACGGAATGGAGAGTTTTCTTTTCGGGGAAACTTTTAAGTACGCTTATCTGTTGTTTGCCCCCCGTTCCGCCATCAACCTTGAAAAAGTTGTGCTGACCACGGAAGCACATCCTTTCAGAATCGAAAAAAAATAGTGCTTTGGCGTCAATTCATTACAGGCAGGCGATAGCTTTGGATATACCTCAAATACAATTTGTACGACATGCCGTGAAGGAGAATACGCTTTCCGATCCCTCACTGGTGCCGGATAGTGACGTGTTGGATTATATCAGCAACAGGGGCAGGGGATGGGTGGCAGAAATGGAAGGGAGGATCCTGGGATTCTCCATTGTTTCCGTGAATGACACTAATGTATGGGCCCTCTTCCTGCTTCCTGAAGAGGAGGGTAAGGGCATAGGGCAAAAACTCCATGAGTTGATGCTGGACTGGTATTTTTCACAAACAGACAGGGACATCTGGCTAAGCACTTCCCCCGGCACCAGGGCGGCCTCCTTTTACAGGCTGGCAGGTTGGAGGGAAACGGGTACTTATGGGAAAGGAGAAATAAAATTTGAGATGACAAAAGCGGAATGGGAGCTCAGAAAGGCAGTTTCGTAAATTTCAAATAACTTTAAGTCAATTAAAAGCAACCTCATCTCCTAACGCCCTGTCTTTGAAGTAACAGCACCAAAATGCCACACATGAAGAATTTTACATTGGCCCTCATCCCGCTCCTGGTTGCAGGGTTTCTCCTGCCCGCTGAGGATTGCAGCAGCCCGCGTCCGCATACCACGCGGATCGACGGGCCCTATGTGCTGTACAGGAACAACCAGGTATATGTAAAATATATCGTGGATGATCATGGTGCCAAAAAAGTGCAGGCCGACAGCATGGCCATTTCACAGAAAGCTTCCGTGACGCTGCAGGTAGCCACGGATGACCCTGCAAAAATGTTTTTGGTAAAACTGAAGGACCGGCTGGAGAATGAAAAAACGGATTACAGCGGTGCCGCCAAACTTTATATCATTTCGGATATCGAAGGAAATTTCGCGGCGTTCAGGAAATTACTCCTGGCCGGCGGGATCATCGATGCGGACTTTAACTGGACATTTGGCAACGGACACCTGGTACTAACCGGCGATTTTGTGGACCGGGGCTCCATGGTGAACGAAGTGCTCTGGCTGATCTATTCGCTGGAAGACAAGGCGAAAGCGGCCGGTGGTCATGTACATTATATTCTCGGTAACCACGAGATCATGAACCTGAACGGCGATCTCCGTTATGTACATGCCAAATACCTGGAAAGCGCCGGGCTCCTCCAGGAAGGATTTACTTCGCTTTACGGTGAAGAGGCGGAACTGGGACGCTGGCTGCGCAGCAAGAACGTGATGGAGAAAATAAATGATATCCTGTTTGTACACGGAGGTGTATCGGCCCCCGTGAACAGGATGGATCTTTCCACCATGAAGCTGAATAAACTGGTCAGGCCTTATTATGCCGACAGCCTGATGGAATTTAAAAATCCCAATCTCGATACCCTGTACAGCGATCTCGGACCTTTCTGGTACCGCGGTTATTACAAGATCAATCCATCTTCAGAGGAAGAAACGGTTAATGCGACCCTTCGCCTTTACAAGGTAAGCAGGATCGCCACCGGACATACCGTGATTGCCGATACCATCAGCATACGTTTCGGCGGCAGGGTGATCAACACCGATGTGCATCACCTGGGCGGACATTCGGAAGCAATGCTGATTGAGAATGGCAGCTACTTCCGGGTATTGCCAAATGGGGAAAAGAAACGAGTCATGCAATAAGCTTATTTGGTGTTGCTGAACTTGTTACTGGAATAATCCCGCCTCTGTCGTTCCATTTCCCAGGAACAAACCCGCTATTTAGCACACCCGGCCTTTTCTTCGTACCTCTTCCTGTTCTAATCCCAATACCTTTTTCGCCTGCTATTAATACATCGGAATTCTGGGTGGTTTTTCGTTGTTCCTGCAACTAATAAAGAGTATCCATAAATGGGAGTTTATTTATTTTCCGGGTTCCGAAACTTTGGCTAATTTGTTCCGGTCTTCCCGCGATTCCTTTGAAAAAGGATGCGTATTAATTTAAAACCACAAAACCAAGTAGTATGCGTAAACTGATCATTCTTTTCCTGGCTGCCGGACTTTTTATTGCCTGTAACAATGATAAAAAAGCGGATCGCCGTTCCGACCGTGACGCCGAGCGTAACAAAGACGATTACAGCAGTGAGGACAAAGATTCAAAAGACCGTGACAGTAAGGATGCCGATTATAAAGACGACCGCGATAAGGAAGAAGTAGCTGACCGGGATAAGGAAAGTTCCGGTGACGGTAACTGGTCACGGAGCGATGTAAATATCTTTGTAGATAATTGTGTTTCCGAAGCGGTAAAAGGCGGCATGCAGCGGACCAAGGCAACCGACTATTGCGAATGTATGCAGCGGAAACTGGAAGTGCTTTATCCCAATTCGGCTGATGTTGGTAACCTGGATGTTGAAGCCCCGAATATCAAGGACATGATCAATAAATGTCTCGGACTCTGATCAGTTGAACTAAATAAATTTGCCAAAGGCCTGTACAAATCGTGCAGGCCTTTGCTTTAGGTTTTATCCCCATTCCCGCTTAATTTTGCCCCCGCCTGTGCCTTGTCGTACATCTCAAAAGATGAGCATCAACATAACTCGGCAGGCGGCCCGCATAAATCAGTAACTATGGCCAGATCAATAGCATTCAGGGAAGCGCTTCGGGAAGCGATGAGTGAGGAAATGAGAAGGGACGACCGTGTCTTTTTAATGGGTGAGGAAGTGGCGGAATACAACGGGGCTTATAAGGTCAGCCAGGGAATGCTCGCGGAATTCGGCCCCAAAAGAGTGATCGACACTCCCATTTCCGAACTCGGTTTTGCAGCCGTAGGTGTGGGCGCCGCTCAAAACGGGCTTCGTCCTGTTGTTGAATTCATGACCTGGAACTTCGCAGTATTGGCTTTAGATCAAATTCTCAATACAGCTTCTAAGATGCTGGCAATGAGCGGCGGACAGATCAGTTGCCCGATCGTTTTTCGCGGGCCCAACGGTTCCGCAGGACAATTGGGTGCACAGCACTCCACTGCTTTTGAAAGTTTATATGCTAATATCCCCGGTATAAAAGTAGTATCACCAAGCAACGGGTATGATGCCAAGGGTTTGCTCAAACAGGCGATCCGTTACGAAGAGGATCCCGTGGTGTTCATGGAAAGTGAAGTGATGTACGGAGAAAAGAGTGATGTGCCTGATGAAGAATACTATATCGAACTGGGCAAGGCCGATATCAAGAAAATGGGCCGCGATGTGACTATCGTTTCCTTCAACAAGATGATGAAAGTGGCGCTGGGTGCGGCGGCCGAACTGGAGAAAGAGGGCGTAAGCGCCGAAGTGATCGACCTGCGCACGATTCGCCCGCTGGACTGGATGACGATCCTTGAAAGTGTGAAGAAAACAAACCGCCTGGTGATCGTGGAAGAACAATGGCCCTTTGCTTCTGTTTCTTCTGAGATCACTTACCGCATACAAAAAGAAGGATTCGATTACCTCGATGCACCTATCCGCCGTATCACGGCCGCCGACGCGCCGCTGCATTATGCGGGTAACCTGGTGAATGCCGCTTTACCCGATGTGCCCCGCACCGTTAAACTGGTGAAAGAAGTGATGTACCAGGTGAAATAAGTTTTTAAGATATTTTTTACAATAGCCTTACCATAACGGTAAGGCTTTTTTTGTTCACCGTAATTCTACTAAACCGTGTATATTTTTTCGGTTATGGTGCAACGTTTTGAATTTTAATGTGCATCTTTACGACGGTTTTTCATAGGATATTGGATTTTAAAACGAGGCTGGGTTTCTACCCGGCCTCTATTTTATACCCCAACCCCCGAAGGGGCTTTGGTTTTCCTCGCTTCAGAAATTATTCACCTTTGCACGGTCAATTTCATTGACAGAGTAAATCAGTCCCTGATTACTTACTGGTAAATTCGATAGCATTAATAGGGTGTATGGGAAACCTTGGACAGGTATTGAGCCTGAAACTCGTTATTTTTGCTTCCTAATTCAAAGCAAATGGCGGATATACTGATCATAGATGATGAGAAAGCGATACGGAAAACACTGATGGAAATTCTCTCCTTCGAAGGCTATAAGATCGAGGAAGCAGCCGACGGCGAAGAAGGATTGAAGAAATTCAAGGATAAGAACTATGACCTGGTATTATGCGATATCAAAATGCCCAAACTCGACGGGATCGAATTCCTCCAAAAAGCCGGTGAATTCAACCCCGATGTCCCCATCATCATGATCTCCGGTCACGGTAATATTGAGACCGCCGTTGAAGCCGTTAAAAAGGGCGCTTTTGATTATATCTCCAAACCACCGGACCTGAACCGCCTGCTGATCACCATCCGCAATGCAATGGACAAGGGCAGCCTGGTCACGGAGACCAAGGTGTTGAAAAGAAAAGTCAGCCGGGTGCAGGAAATGATCGGCGAATCGGCGCCCATTAAAAAAATTAAAGAGACGATCGAGAAAGTGGCCCCAACCGAAGCAAGGATCCTCATCACCGGAGATAACGGTGTGGGAAAGGAACTGGTAGCCCGCTGGGTGCATGAAAAAAGCAACCGGGCGTCCGGACCCATGGTGGAAGTGAACTGCGCTGCCATACCCACGGAACTGATCGAAAGTGAACTCTTTGGTCACGAGAAAGGCTCCTTTACCTCGGCTATTAAACAGCGAATAGGAAAATTTGAATCCGCCAACGGGGGCACCCTCTTCCTCGACGAGATCGGGGATATGAGCGCCAGCGCCCAGGCCAAAGTGCTGCGGGCCCTGCAGGAAGGTAAGATCACAAGGGTAGGAGCGGATAAGGATATAAGTGTGGATGTACGGGTGATCGCAGCGACCAACAAGGACCTGCTGAAAGAAGTGGAGGCAAAGAATTTCCGGCTTGACCTTTATCATCGCCTGGGGGTGATCATCATTCATGTTCCTTCGCTCAACGAAAGGAGGGATGATATTCCCATGCTGGTGGACCAGTTCCTTAAGGATATCTGCGGGGACTATGGAACCGCCGTAAAACAGATAGACCCGGAAGCCATTAAACTGCTCCAGCAATACAACTGGACGGGTAATATCCGGGAACTGCGCAACGTGGTGGAAAGGCTGGTGATCCTCTCCGGCAAATCTATCACTGCAGAGGATGTGAGGAGTTATGTAATGCCCAAGTGATCTTTTTGAAACACTAAGACGCCAGTACTCAGAGACACTAAGGATTGCAGTGAACTTCGATTTTCCGGCCTGTCGTTTAAAGTTCAGGTTGATAATCGCAACATTTCACTATTCATTGCGGAAAATAATTGATTCAGGAAGACCCTTTGACCCTATTATTTTTTCTCCGTGCCTCCGTGTCTTGGTGACGCTGTGGTTCAAAATCTTTTTTTTAAATACAAAAAGCCTTGGCACTCAAACAGAGGAGAATTTGATTCAAACCCTGGGATTTCAATGATATTTTATTAATCACTTCCGAAATTTTCATCAAATACATGGTATTATTTTGGGGATTTGACCCGGTTTAGCACCACACATAAGCCCATTTCCTTCATTTACCGGTCATTTACCGCCATCAGCCGCCGTTTCACAAAACTTTTGAACTTAAAATTTTGAGTGGCAGATAATTATGATATTTTTGACCGTTTAAAAAATCTGGTTCATGCCACTTAATCACATCTTCATAGTTTACCTGATCAGTACCCTGATCGTTTTCCTGCCTTCTTTCGGCCTGGCGAAGCTGTTTCCGAAAGCCGGTATAGCTTTCTGGAAAGCCTATGTGCCCTTTTACAATACCTGGGAAATGCAGAAAGCGACCCACCGTCCGGTACATTGGGTCTTTTGGCAATTCATTCCCGTGGTGGGCTGGTTCATTAGCCCGGGTATATTCATCGAATTTGCAAAAGCTTTCGGGAAATTCTCTTTGGGTCACCATACACTGGCGGCCTTATTTGCGCCGTTCTATTTTCCCTACCTCGGGTACAAGGATGATCCTAAGTTCATCGGTATTGAGGGGGTAAAGAAACATAAGAAGCAGGGCTGGAGGGAATGGGTGGATGCTGCCATCTTTGCCGTTGTGGCTGCTACACTGATCCGCACGTTCATTTTCGAAGCTTATACTATTCCTTCGCCTTCGATGGAAAAGACATTACTGGTAAAAGATTTCCTTTTTGTAAGCAAACTGAGTTACGGTCCCCGGATTCCCAATACACCGCTTTCCGTTCCCTTTGTTCACAATTACCTGCCCGGCGGCAGCAGCCGCAAATCTTATTCGGAGGCTATTAAGATACCCTACACCCGTTGGTTTGCCTCCGCAGTGAAACGCAATGATTGCGTGGTGTTCAATTTCCCGGAAGGCGATACGGTGATCAATTTACCCGATTACCAGTCCAAGCACCCGTTCTACCAGCTTTGCCGTGAACTGGGTAACGGGGATATCGATAAAGGCCGGCAGATCGTTCTCAGTGATCCCGACCAGTATCCGCTGGCCATTCATCCCGCGGATAAGTCGGACAACTATATCAAGCGTTGCGTTGCCATCGCTGGGGATACGCTGAAGATCGTGAATGGCGATGTGTTTATTAACGGCAAGAAAACGGTGATGCCTCCCTATGCCCAGATGGATTACGAGGTTGAAACCACGCAAGCGCTGGACGGGGATTTCGCGAAAAGCGAATTTGATGTGGACCTATTCAACCCGCAGGAAAGTATGGTGATGGGCGGGAACAAATACCGCATGACCCTGACCACAAAAGCGGCTGATAAAATGAAAAATTCCGGGTTGGTGAAAAGTATGAACTTTTTTGTAGACACTTCCACAGCGAGTTACAACCCCGCCTTTGCCAACTATGTCTGGTATAACAAATGGAGCACCGATAATTACGGCAGTATCTGGATCCCGAAAAAGGACGCAAAACTGGCACTCGATACCCGTAATTATTATATCTATGAGAGGGCCATACGTGTTTACGAGGGCAATGATTTCTTCATGAAAGACGGCAAATTTATCCTCAACGGTAAAGAGGTGACCGACTACACTTTCAAAATGAATTATTACTGGATGATGGGGGATAACCGTCATCAGTCGCAGGACTCCCGTTTCTGGGGATTTGTTCCTGAAGACAGGATCGTAGGCAAGGCCTGGATGATCTGGTTCAGTTGGGACGGCGGACCAAGATGGAGCAGGTTCTTCAAAATGGTACGATAATACATTGCGATTGCCCCGATAAGATTGGCAGTTGGCAGATAGATTTGAACCACATAGGACATAGAATACCTAAGGGAACACATAGGGGAAACAATACGGCTGTATTCTATGTGTTTTTCTATGTTTTCTATGTCCTATGTGGTTCAAAAAATTAATTGAAATATCAAAATGAGTCACAAACCCGGAGGGAGAGATTTTGCTTTGCCGCAACTTTTGATTACTTTAATAGTATGAAGGAAAAGAAAATAGAGTTCGCATATGAAGTGTATGAGGACAGCAGCGAACTGAGCGAACAGGATGCCTGGTTGCTGAATGAGGCGAGAGCCGTTACGGAACAGGCCTACGCCCCTTATTCCAATTTTCATGTGGGAGCCGTGGCCATGCTCGCCAACGGGGAAGTGGTGGCCGGCACCAACCAGGAGAATGCGTCCTACCCCGTAGGCACCTGTGCGGAAAGAGTTTTACTTGGATCTGCCGCTACCGTTCATACTAATGTCGCTATCAGGACCATGGCTATCAGTTATAACAGTGAAGAGGTCAGGAGCGATCATCCCATTTCCCCCTGCGGTATGTGCCGCCAGGCCCTTCTCGAATACGAAACCCGTTTAAAGGAACCCATCCGTTTAATACTGGGTGGAATGGCGGGAAAAGTATTTATCATTAAATCCGCGAGCCTGTTGTTGCCATTTGCGTTTACGAAGAGTGAATTGGGCTAAATCAGTCCTCAGTCTTCAGTCTTCAGTCCTCAGTCAGAGAACTAAAGATCATGGGGCGTTGAGAATTGAAAATTGCGTATTGAATATTTTATTCTCAACTAAACATTGGGGCATAAATAAATCAGATTCTATCAGTGGCCGGTGGACTGAAGACTGAAGACTGAGGACTGCTGTCTGACTGAACTAAAACAACGTCTGTACCCCAAACGCCACTTTGGCCTCCAGTTCCAGCAGCCACTTCTTCCTCCATAACCCTCCCGCATAACCGACCAATTCCTTATTGGAGCCTATTACACGGTGACAGGGAACTATGATGGCAATATTGTTTTTCCCGTTGGCGCTGGCAACGGCCCGGGTGGCCCTGGGATCGCCGGTCCTTCGGGCCAGTTCCAGGTAACTGATGGTCCTGCCAAAGGGTATTTGTTGAAGTTCATTCCAAACGCCCTGCTGAAAGGGAGTACCGGGCTGGTTCAGGGGAAGTTCAAACTGACGGCGCTGCCCGTTGAAATACTGGATGAGCTGTTCAATGCAGAGGATCAGCATCGGCGGCAGGTTCTTTTTCCGTCCCTCCGGTTTTTGCGATGTATCGTGAAAGCTCACCTCGCTGATATAATCACCGGTTCCCGAAATTTTCAGCAGCCCGAGGGGGGAGTGGTAGTATGTGCTGTAGGTTTCAGCCAATTTTTTGCCCGTTTTGACCGGCTCTTTCGGGCTGCAATAAAATTACATCATTGTTCGCATCATAAACGCCCAGTACCAGGCATTCGCTGATGAAATCGGCGATCTGCTTGGGCGGGAAGTTCACCACGGCGATCACCTGCCGGTTCAGCAGGTCCTCCCTGCTGTAATGCGCCGTTACCTGGGCCGATGACCTTTTCACTCCGAACTCATTGCCAAAATCAACCCAGAGCTTATAGGCCGGTTTGCGGGCCTTTGGAAATTCGGCGACCTCCGTGATCGTTCCGAGACGGATATCTATTTTTTCAAAATCATTCCAGGAGATGGTCATCTTGTAATTTTAATGTAAACTTGGTGAAAATTCCTGTTATATGACACCGGTAAAAAAGGGCAGCAGCATTTCAAGGAAAAAATTTGTACAGCAATCTGCCCTGGTTGGGGCCGCTTTTTTTATCGTACCCCGGCATGTACTGGGCCGCGGATATGTTGCTCCCAGCGACAAACTCAGGATCGCCGGTATCGGCGCCGGGGGAAAGGGTGAAAGCGACCTGACCTCCTTCGCGAAGAGTGACAGGGTGGCCATTACCACGCTTTGCGATGTGGATGACCGGCAGGCGGTGAAATCCCGGCAGAATTTCCCCCATGCAACTTATTACCGTGATTTCCGGGAAATGCTGGAGAAGGAAAAGAATAATATTGATGCCTGCTGTATTTCCACCCCTGATCATACACATGCCGTGGCAACATTGGCCTCCATGCAACTGGGCAAGCATGTGTATACGCAAAAACCGCTTACGCATAATATTTATGAAGCAAGGATGCTCGCAGAAGCCGCAAAGCGATACAAGGTTGTGACCCAGATGGGTAACCAGGGCGCTTCCGGAGACGGTGTACGCCAGGCAAAGGAAATGATCGATGCGGGAATGATCGGGAGGGTATACGAAGCAAAAGCCTGGACCAATCGTCCAGTTTGGCCCCAGGGCATTCCAACTCCCACCGGTAAACATGATATACCTTCAGAACTCAGTTGGGATCTTTGGCTGGGTCCTGCCAAACATATTGACTATAACCCGGCCTATCATCCATTCAACTGGAGAGGCTGGTGGGCTTTTGGCACAGGTGCGCTGGGGGATATGGCCTGTCATATCATGGATCCCATTTACCGGATCCTGCCGATCGATTATCCCGATTCGGCGGAATGCAGCGTGTCCAATATTTATAAGGAAATGTGGAACGACTGGCAAAATCCGGAATCCTGTCCGCCGGCATCTATCATCCACCTCACCTACCCGCCAAAGAAAGGCAAGGACAAAATCAAAGTATCATGGTACGACGGCGGATTGTTACCGGAACGTCCTGCTGAACTGCTACCAGAGGAGCCCTTTGGCAGTTGGGACGGCGGTGTGCTCTTCATTGGTACAAAAGGAAAATTATTACTGGATTGTTATGGTGCCAATCCCCGCCTGCTGCCTACCAGCCTGATGAAGGAAAAGCAGATGCCAAAGCAAAAGATCAAAAGGGTGCCCGAGGGACATTACCTGCAATGGGTGAATGCCTGTATCGCGGGACATGGGAATGCGGAAACAAGTTCACCTTTCGAATACGCGGGTCCCTTTACCGAAAGCATCCTCATGGGCAATCTTGCGATCCGGAGCTGGATGATCAAGAACCCAACGGCCAAAGGATGGGGTGACAGGTATCCCGGGCGAAAAAAACTTCTTTGGGATGCGAAGAATATGAAGGTGACGAATTTCGACGAGGCAAATCAGTTTGTAAGGAGGGAGTATCGTGATGGCTGGAAGTTAGAGGTATGAGTTCATAGTTCGGAGTTCAGAGTCCGAAGACCCTGCTACTATAATGACTCCTTTTATTTAAACGACCCGACTCTGAACTCATAACTCTGAACTGAATCAGTCGAGCAATTTTATCAGATCAGCAAGCTCCTTCTGCTTATAAGCATCCTTATCGCTGGTAAAGCATTTTCCAAACTCTTCGATCAGTTGCTGTATCACCTGTTTGTTCTTCTGCGGTTTGAAATAAGCGCCGACAGGTGGTACGGAGATGCGTTTAAAATAACTTTCCACATCCTGGTGGGTAAAGACCTGGCCTGATGTGGGGTCAATGAAAAATTCGATCTTATTGACGGGGTTGGGCAGGTTCTCGTCCGAATATCCCGGTTTGAAAAAAGCAACAATGAATTGTTTGGGGATCCGGATGGCTTTAACCGGTATGTCCAGCAATTCACATAAAACCAGGTACAGGATACCGTTACTGACCTGGTTCCCTCTTTTCGCTTCCAGGGTTTTATGCAGCAGGAACTCACCGGGCTCCTTATAGTTGGTCTCATTGCCTTTCAGCCCGTAGTAACTGTAAAGAATACTGGTGACGATATTGATCTGTTCGAGCGGGGTCAGGTAATTATTCAGCTCCAGCCAGATATTGCGGCGGATCTTTTCAATTTCCTGTAGTACGGGCGTAGTGGAAACTTCCGGGTACTGGAATTTGGAGACGAGCATGGCACCCAGCATCAGGTCGTGGTGACCGGATACGTTCCATTGCCGGAAATCTTCCGTAAGGTCCGTGAAATGCAAGCGGTGGATCAGTAATTCGATGCGGGATTGCACTGATTCGTTGGGAGTGGTTTCCCAAAGATGTTCCAGGTTGGGGATGATGTTCCTCCCGTAATCAACGATCTTATTGGAGACAGCGCCGAAGACCTCTTCATCAGGGTCGTCGATCAGGGTGAACAGGGCCGATATTTCATTGTTTGTTTCCAAGGACTGATTCTGCCACAAGTTCTCAATTGGGAATGGAATAAAATAGTTAAACTTTTCCACAGACGTTGAGAACAGTTGGGAGTTAGGAGTTTGGAGTTTGGAGTCGGGTCGTTCAAACTCGGCGTTCGCTTTTAATACGAAGGTTCTTGACTTCGAACTCCTAACTCCTAACTGCCAAATCCTAACTCACATCTTTTTTCCAACAACCATCCAATCCCACGGCCTCGGTTCTTTGAGCCATTTGGGAGGTTGATGGAATTCCGTGTCCCAGTTGTATTCGATCTTTTGAAATTCTTCCGCGAGAAAGCCCGCGTCTTTTAGTAACAACCGGAGTTCTTCCTGCAGATAGTGTTTGTGGGGCACATCATCAATGTCGGCATTGCCCTGGCGGATATTGTTCCACTTGCGGATCGCTTCTTTCCCGTTATGGGTGACAGGGAAAAGGTGCTTATCGATCTTATACTGCTGTTGCACCAGGCTGGTCAGCAGCCAGGATTCGAGCGAAGGGATCGTGATCACAATACGCCCGCCTTTTTTTACACAGGCGGAAAGGGATTGAAAAAAAATATTCCTGTCTTTGGCAGAAGGAGTGAGGATGGCATTGATGCAGATGCCGAAATCACACCTGGGGACCTTTGTTTTTTTTCCGCTCATATCAGCCTGCAGGTACTGAACATTTTTGTATTGGGGATAGAGTGCTGCCGCGATCGCCAGGTTTTTGGCGGAGATATCAACGGCCACTACCTTCTTAAAAGCGGGAGACAGCACCGGCAGCCATTTGCCGATGGCGCAGCCGATATCAATCACGGTCTTGTTTTTGGAAGCAAACTTTTTGATGACGGTACGGATGAGTGCTTTTTTGTCGTTGTGCAGTACATCAAAGATTTCATCACCGTATTGGGGGGCCATTTTTTCCCAGTAAGAACGTTTCATTCGTTATACAATTGGGTCAAACGATCATTTTTTCCTGGCCGCCTTTTTCTTCACCGCTGCTTTCTTAGCCGGCGTTTTTTTGGCTGCTGCTTTTTTGGCTGCGGGTTTTTTCCCTTTTTTGGTAAATGCACCCGGTACCTCGGCTTCAATGAATTGCTTTACCTGTTCCAGGGTGAAGCCAGCCGCTTCTTCCGCCGTGTACCTGGTTTCATCCGCTTTCCTGGGCATACGGATGATCTTTTTCCCGAACTTGATGAGCGGACCCCAGCGGGCATTCTCCACCGATATTTTTTCATCCTCCCAGCGTTGGATATAACGGTTGGCTTCTTTTTTTATCTTGGCTTCAATCAGTTCATTCATTTCCGCCTGCGAGAGATGCGCGAAATCGTAACGGCGTGGCACATTGATGAACATGCCATCCCATTTTATATACGGGCCGAAACGCCCGGTGCCCTTGGTGATGGGTTTGTTGTCAAATGTTCCAACGGGAGCATCCGCGATCTGTTTGGCTTTTATATATTGTACCGCTTTGTCAAAATCAATGGTACCCAGGTCCGTACCCTTGGGAAGGGAGATGAATTCATCGCCCCACTTCACATACGGCCCGAAACGGCCCACATTGACCAGGACATCTTTCTCTTCGTATTGCCCCATCGGCCCCTGGGCCCCAAAGAGGTTCATCGCTTCCTCGTAGGTGATGGTCTCGATGCTCTGGCCGGTAGGTATTTTGGCAAAACGCGGTTTCTCTTCATCGTTAGCCTCGCCGATCTGTATCATGGCGCCATAACGGCCCATCCTTGCCACCACGGGCTTGCCGCTTTCCGGGTCAACCCCCAGTTCTCTTTCACCCTTGATGCGCTCC
>CAZEZE010000024.1:0-14502 GCA_964516445.1 uncultured Chitinophaga sp.
ATATTTTGAAGAAGATGAAAGTGTGTACCGGGATGTGGTGATACGCCACACACAGTCCTTCCAGGATCTGCATGAAACGATCCTGAAGGGTTATGAGTTCGACAATAAGCACAAGGCAACATTCTACCGCAGCAATGACCACTGGCAAAGGGGAAGGGAGATATCACTTGAACCATATGACAAGGAATACAAGGTGCAGCCGCTGATCATGTCCGAAACAACGATCGGCTCGGAAATCCGTAACCCCAACCAGCGTTTCGTCTACCAGTATGATTTCAATAAGAACTGGACCTTCCTTGTTGAGCTGATCAACGTTTCCAAAGAGGAAAACTCCAGGATCGATTACCCATCCGTATCAAGAACGGAAGGCATTGCTCCCAGCCAGTATGGTACCAAAGGCCTGTTGGGTGAGAAATTCGCGGATGTGGAGGAGAAGTACGACCTCACGCAGGTGGGAGAGGGGTTTGCGGAGAAAGATGAGGAGGGGGAGGATGTGAGTCTTGGGGAAGAAGGAGTGGCAGGTGATGAGGACGAAGTATAGAGTGAGTGTTAGAAGTTCAGAGTTCGGAGTCGGGTCGTTTAATTACAAACAGTTTTTTTAGTTGCTTCTGCGTAGTTTAATTTCAGCTTTTTAAAAAATGCTCAATAATCAATTTTCAATGTTCTCCAAAGGAGTCCTTTGTACAATACCCGGGTTGAATTACATTATGAAGTCTCAAAATTGGTAATTGCGTATTGAGCGTTGAAAATTGATCATTTCTTGAAATCTCCAGGGCAAAAGACGGTTATTATTATTTGCGGCCCGACCGCGGTGGGGAAGACCGCTGCGGCCATGCAGCTCGCCATTCATTTTCAAACAGCAATCATATCAGCTGACAGCCGTCAATGTTTTAAGGAACTCAATATTGGCGTAGCAAGACCGTCGGTAGAGGAGTTAGAGTTGGTTCCCCATCATTTTATTGCATCTTACAGTATTCATGAAGAGGTTACTGCTGTAACGTTTGAACAATTTGCGTTGCAAAAGGTCCATGAACTTTTCAAGTTGCATGATGTGGTTGTGATGGAGGGCGGAACCGGTTTGTATATTAAAGCGTTCTGCGAAGGGCTGGATGAAATACCGGAACCCAGGCCGGAGGTCAGAAACCGGATCGTAGATAATTACCAACAATACGGACTGCCCTGGTTGCAAAATGAAATAAAAGAAAAAGACCCTGAATTTTATGCTGCGGGTGAGATCCTGAACCCGCAACGAATAATGCGGGCACTGGAGGTTGTAGAGTCGGCCGGCAAATCCATTCTTTCTTTTCGTAAAGGGGAAAAAGCGCAACGGAATTTTAACATAATTAAGATCGGTATTGAATTGCCAAGGGAAGCACTCAACCGGCGTATCGACGCAAGGGTGGATGCTATGATGGAACAAGGTCTACTGGAAGAAGTTAAATCGCTTTTACCTTACCGGAACATGAACGCATTGCAGACCGTGGGTTATGCCGAACTGTTTGACTACCTTGATGGAAAGACAACTCTTGAGAATGCAGTTGCTGCTATCAAGACACATACCCGTCAGTATGCCAAGCGGCAGGTGACCTGGTTTAAGAAAGATGGTGAAATAAAATGGTTTAAGCCTGACCATGTAAAGGAAATGCTGGAATGGGCGGAGGCAAGCAGAACCAGAATGCTAAACAGGTCTGAATCGCCTGGTCCATTTTAGCGGATCACCGGTGTAATACCATCTTTTGATTTTTATTACTCCCTTACCAGGAAATAAGAAAGCCCGTCGGCTGTCAAATCCTGATCCAGCCTTAATGTATCACGGGTAATGAAAGTATAGATGTAGGTCTGGGTGACACCATTCGTTGTGATGTTTACAAGTTTTCTCGGAATGCCGTTCTCTTTATCTTCTGTTAGTGTATAAGTGCCATTCCCGTTTCCGACGATCATAAGGTCCCCGGTTTGTTCTGATGTATAATTGGCGTTTAGCTTTAATTGCCAGGAGAAGCCCGAGTTCTGTGGTGTTTGATAAATATTGCCTATTCCCCCCGTTGCCAAATACCACTCCCATTGGCCAACGATGTCGGAAACCAGTTCCTCTTTTCTGCAGGAACCGAAAAGGGTAGTTAAGAGGATCAAAAACATTATTCTTTTCATAGCACTTGCTTTATAAGGAGACAGGAAAGATATTTGGTGCGCTGCTTAATACAACGGGCCAAACACGTGCCTGGCTCCTCCTGGTTGTTCCAATTTCCGTGCCATGCTGCGGTTCATTGAAAAGCATTTACCGCTTGATTATAAACCAGATAAAGCCAGGTTAAAAACCCTTCTTATCATCCTTCTCGTTCTTTTTCCCGGCATTCTTTACATACTTATCCATCCAGGCCTGTTGCTCATAGAGCAGGTGTAATAAATTTTCTCTTCCGGCATAACCATGGCTCTCATAGGGCAGGCTCAGGTATTTCACCGTACCGCCATGTCCTTTAATGGCGTTGAACATCCTTTCGCTCTGGATGGGATAGGTACCGGTATTATTGTCCATTTCACCATGTACCAGCAGGAGCGGAGTTTTTATTTTATCCGCATAACTGAAGGGGCTCATGCGGTTGTAGAGTTCCGGGTTCTGCCAGTAAGTGCGGTCCTCGTTCTGGAAACCGAAGGGGGTTAGGGTACGGTTATATGCGCCACTTCTTGCGATACCAGCTTTAAAGAGTTTGGTATGTGCCAGCAGGTTGGCGGTCATAAATGCACCGTAACTGTGACCGGCAACGGCCATCCTGTTTCGGTCGCCCACACCCAGTGAGTCAAGGATATTTACGGCTGCTTCGGCATTCATCACCAGCTGTTCAATATAATTATCATTTGGTTTTTTGTCCTTGCCGGTGGCCACTATCGGCATTTCGGCATTGTTCAGTATTGCATAACCCTGTGTAACATAAACAACCGGTGAACCTCCGCCAATCAGGGTGAAACGGTGTTCACTCCCCCTTACCTGCGCCGCATCGGCCGCTGAGTTGTATTCGGCAGGGTAGGCCCAGATCAGTACAGGTAATTTCCCGTCACGTTCCTTATTGTAACCTTTTGGGAGGTAGAGGTCGCCGGTCAGATCCACGCCGTCCGCCCTTTTGTATTTTATCTTTTCCTTGGTCACTCCTTCCATTTGCGGGTAAGGGTTTTTAAATTCGGTAAGTTGACGGTCGGCGATACGGAGTTTCAGGTTTTTCAGCCAGTAATTCGGCATATCCTTTTCCGTTTCCTTCCTGCTGATAAAAGAAAGCTTATCGGCATCCAGCAACCTCACTACGTATTCAAACACTCCGTCCATACAGCGCCAAAGGGTGTCCGCTTTCTTTTTATGAATATCATAACTCATCAGGAAGGGCAGGTCACCTTTCGGTGAGCTGCCTGTTGTATTATTGAAAATGATCTTATTTCCGTTATCTGTTGTGAGCAATACATATCTTCCATACTGGTTGGGAACAGTGATGGGTTGCCCCGGGTTGGCATAGGCATCGGTGGTGTTACGGGTGATGAGTTTCTCCAGGTCGCCGGTCACGGGGTTATAGCGGTCGAGCTGTACGAGTTGTTTGCTGGTGAGTCCCTCCGTTACGATCGCCACATTAGCATCGCCCCAGGTAGTACCGCGGTAACGCATTTTCGTACGGAATAATTCATTGGACGATGTATTGAAAGGCGCGGGGAGTGAATATACCGCATCCCTGTACTCCACATTCTTTTTGACCAAGCCGCTGTCAAGTGGCATACACCAGATAACTGTTGCGGGTTCATCGTCCCTCCATTCAAAACCCCGGGGTACCAGTTGCACATTATCGTTGCCGCCCGGAGCTGATTCGGCGGAGGGCAGGTCGGCCAGTTGCTTTACTGTTTTACCATTCATGTCAGTGATCAGCACCATGGCCGGGAAACCATTCGCCGGAACGGTATAGGAAAAAGGTTTTTTCAGGATACGGGTCAGCATATATTTTTTATCGGGAGAAACACTCTGGCTGCTGTAGATGGCAGGCTGTCCGATCTTTGTTTCGATACCATTTGTATTTTTTACCAGTTGCGTGGTAGCATAGAAAGTAAAAAGATCTTCATCGTAGGGGCTTTTGATAAGATCCTGGAAGGTTGGGCGGGGAGAGGCTTTGCCATAATTTTCCTGCACCGTGGGTCCCTTCGGTACCGCGGGTTTGGGTGGAGCGGCCGAAGCGGGTTTTATTGTTGCACGATAGAGCAGGCTGTTATTGTCATACCAGGAAACGCCACCGCCAATAGTGTTCAGCGCCGTTTTATTTATTTTCACCGCTTTTTGAGTGGCCACATCGATCACATAAAGGTCAACGCGACCAGATGTAGTGTGGGTAACAGCGATCTTTTTATCATCGGGACTCCAGTTGATCGCCGAACCATAAAGAGGAGTGGGGAGTCCTGTTATCTTCATTTCCTTACCCGAATGAATATGCTTCAGGTAGAGGTTATTGATGAAATTCTGCCGGCTGGGTGCAAAATTGGCAGGGTTGATACGCAGGCCGGCGATCTTCAGTTCCGGCTGTGCCAGTTCCTCCACCGATGGATAACTGCTGCTTTCCATGAAGAGCATCCATTCACCCTTCTTGTCGATACTCACACCCGGAGCCGGTTTGGCCAGGAGCATATCGGCAATATCCTTTGGAGGGAGTTTGTAGGAAACATCATCCTGTGCAGTGATCGTTGCGGAAAAAATTAAAAAGAGAAAGACCAGGCAGGAAGTGGTTTTGCTGAATTTCATATTGGCGTATTTAGTACTTCTAAGTTAAGGAAGGATAGGCAGATTGGCAGTACAAATAAGGTTGGGGAGAGACGCGGTTTGAAATTATTGTACGCAAAGAGCGCCGGGTGCGCAGAGTATGTGGTTGATTAGTAATCTCTGCGTACTCAGCGCACTCTGCGTGTTATTTTAAATGGCCACTGCCTAAGATTGTGCGGCAGGCAAGGAAGCGAGAAAAGTAAACGGGATTTTCTTATTGCTTATAGATCTTTCCGTCCTTCATGACCAGTTTTACCTTTCGTATTGTCTTTATATCAGCAGACGGGTCGCCTTCTACAGCAATGATATCCGCCAGCAGCCCTTTTTGGATCCGCCCAATTTTACCTGAATAACCAAACACATCGGCATTCACGGAGGTAGCAGATCTTAATACATCAATGGGTTTCATCCCGTATTCCACCATCAGTTCCAGTTCCCGGGCATTATCACCATGGGTGTAAACACCCACATCACCACCCATGCAAATGGTGACACCCGCCTGCAGGGCCAATTGAAAGGATTTTTTCTTTGTGGTTATCCTTGCAGGTTCGGGATCGGTCCCTTTTTTCCATCCGCGGTACTGTTCAATAGCTTCCCCGGCGGCCAGGGTTGCACAAAGCGCCACGCCTTTTTCCTTCATCAGTTTAAAAACTTCTTCGGTGCCGTTATCGCCATGTTCGATCGTTGAAACGCCGGCATTGATGGCCCTTTTCATTCCTTCCGGGTTGCTGGCATGGGCCACCGCTTTTCTTCCGCTGCTTACGGTATTCCCTACGAGCCAGCCTAATTCAATATCACTGAATGTGGGTTGCACCTCTTCCTTTGGGCCATAGCTGTAATCAGCATACACTTTTATCAGGTCGGCACCGTGACCGATCTGGGAGCGGATCGCCCTGCTCAGTTCCTCCAGGCCTGCGACTTCCTCCGCACCCTGGGGCAGGTCCACATCCGGGTTCTCACTTTTGGGACCATACGTGCCTTTGGCAACTATGGCCCGCGTGGCAACGATCATCCGTGGACCGGGGATCACACCTTTTTCAATAGCTTTTTTCAGCCCGGCATCATCATACATTGCCCCTTCTGTGCCAAGGTCCCTTACGGTGGTAAATCCCGCCATCAATGTTGCTTTTGCATGATTCACGGCCCGGGCCGTTCTTTCAGCCCTCGATTCTTTTAATACCTGGTCATCCCAGGACGTTTCATTATACGGATGAAGAAATAAATGGGAATGTCCCTCGATCAGGCCGGGGAGCAGGGTTGTTCCTTTCAGTTCTATCACCTGTGCACCGGCGGGTAATTTAAAATTCATCGGACCTGCTTGTTCTATGAAATTATTTTTTACCAGGACCACCCATCCTGTCTGCATAGTGGTGCCGTCAAAGACCCTGTCCGGTTTCAGCAGCGTGTACTGATCTGTTTGCTGCGCTATACTGTATTGGAGAATAAAAGTGACAGCAGTTAAAAAGGTTATTTTTTTCATATTATAGTGTAAATAGCACATCGGCGAATTCAGTTTTTTTCTTAAACACGGAATTGGCAAACGGACAGAGAGGAATGATCTTCAGTTGATGGGTGCGGGCATAGTCCACCGCCGTTTGAACCAGTTGGTAACCTGCGTTCTGTCCTTTCAATTCTTCACTCACCTCTGTGTGTTCAATGATCATCTTATCAGCGGAAGGCATTGTGTACACCATTTCGGCGAGAATATTCCCATCCTGTTGCACAAAAAACAGCCCTTTGGCTCCTGCGAGTTTGTGTTGGATCAGCATCTGTCAGAATAATGTAATATGTTGAAAAAGAATTTGGCGGTCCTGTTTTTGCTTCTATATTTGTAAGGTAATGAAAAAGCAATACAATAATACATGGTGGTGGCATTCAATCCGAACGGGGCTGTAATGTCATAACTGTATTTTTCGATACTAATATGCCCCGACAGAGTTCGGGGCTTTTTTTAGTCCGCCCGCATACCCGCCCCCGTCTCCTGAAGGGGGGCGTGATAGGGTCAATGGTATGAGGAATTATTATTGACAAGAATGAAACGAATTGAAGTAATAACAACCTGTAAAAAAATTCTTGCCGACCTGTATACGCCGGTAGGAATATACCTGCGGCTGCGTGACAGGTACCGGGATACGATCCTGCTGGAGAGTACCGATCATCATTCCCCGGAGAACAGCTGGTCGTTTATTGGCTTAAATGCTATTGGCGGTATTGAAATTACTTCGGGAGAAACGGTGGAATTCAAATGGCCGGGAAAAAATCCCGAAAAGGTCCCGTTAAAGAGTAAAAGCGATGTTGCGCGTTTACTCTGGGATTACATGCAAAAGTTTGATTGCAAGATCAATGATCACAGGCAGGGAAAGTTTGCACAAGGTTTGTTTGGCTATACCAGCTATGATGCAGTTCAGTTCTTTGAAACATTCTCCACTCGCCACTCTCCACTCGCCACTCCCCATTCCCCACCCGCCATACCATTCATGAGATACCGGCTATACCAGTATGTAATCGCAATCGATCATTTCAGGGATGAACTGTTTATTTGCGAGAATAAGATAAATGGGATCGAAAGTGATGTGGCAGCCGTGGAATCACTGATCAGGAGCAGGGATGTGCCGGTCTATCCTTTTGCTGCAAAAGGGGAGGAGTCGTCCAATATGAGTGACGGCGATTTCCTGGAAATGGTCAGAAAAGGGATTGCATCCTGTCACCGCGGGGATGTGTTCCAGATCGTATTGAGTCGCAGGTTTCAGCAGGCTTTCACCGGGGATGAATTCAATGTGTACCGGGCCCTTCGCAGTATCAATCCTTCGCCGTATTTGTTTTTCTTTGATTACGGAGATTATAAGCTGATGGGTTCTTCGCCGGAAGCACATTTGCAGATACGGGATAATATCGCGGTGTTGCATCCGATTGCCGGGACTTTTAAAAGGACAGGGGATGAAGATGCCGACAAAGCGGCGGCGGAAAGGTTATTAAAAGATGCCAAGGAAAATGCCGAGCATGTGATGCTGGTCGACCTTGCCCGTAACGACCTGAGCCGGGCCTGTGAGGAGGTTGCCGTAACACATTACCGCCAGGTGCAATTTTTCTCGCATGTCATACATTTAGTAAGTGAAGTGAGAGGGAAACTCAGACCCGGGACCAATCCCTTTGAATTGCTGGCCAAAACATTCCCGGCCGGGACCCTTAGCGGCGCGCCCAAGTTCAGGGCGATGGAACTGATCGATCAGTATGAGCCAACTTCGCGGGGATATTACGGCGGCGCGATCGGGTTTGCAGGATTTGACGGAAGTTTTAATCATGCCATCATGATCCGGACTTTCCTGAGTCAGCAAAATAGGCTGACCTGCCAGGCCGGGGCCGGGGTGGTGGCGGCCAGTAACCCGGAGAATGAATGGCAGGAAGTGAATAATAAATTGGGAGCGCTTAAAAAAGCGATCCGGGTTGCTGAAACTTTAAAATGATATTTTGAACCACATAGATACAAAGAAACAGAAGGGAACACACAGGGATTCCGATGTGTACATCTAGGTACCTATGTGTCTATGTGGTTCAGCAAAAAAATAGTATGAAGATCCTTGTTTTTGATAATTACGATTCATTCACGTACAACCTTGTTCACCTGGTGGAGAAGATCACACATGTTAGGGCGGATGTGTACCGGAATGACCAGATCGCATTGGAGAAAGCAGGGGAGTATGATAAAATAATTTTATCACCTGGCCCGGGAATTCCCTGCGAAGCCGGCCTCCTATTGCCACTGATAAAGGAATATGCTCCAACCAAATCCATACTCGGGGTTTGTCTCGGGCACCAGGCCATCGCGGAAGCATTTGGCGGGAAACTGGTGAATCTTGCGACGGTGTATCATGGGGTTGCTACGGGGATCGAAGTCAATGGTCAGAGATCTGAGATCAGGAGTTCATTATTCAATGGATTGCCCGATAAATTCGTAGTGGGGCGTTATCATAGCTGGATCGTTTCGGATGAAGATTTTCCGGGAGAATTGGAAGTAACAGCAAGAGATGAAAATAATTATATCATGGCGTTGCAGCATAAAGCATATGATGTGCAGGGAGTGCAGTTTCACCCGGAAAGTGTGCTTACGCCGGATGGGGAAAAGATTTTAAAAAATTGGCTGAAGGCCTGATCATGAAAAGGATTTTACAATACTTGTTTGAACATAAAACACTGGAAAGGGATGTAGCCAGGGAGGTATTGATTAATATCGGCAAGGGCATGTACAATGAGCATGAGGTAACTGCATTTATGACGGTATTCCTGATGCGGAGCATAACCATTGAGGAACTTCAGGGATTCAGGGAAGCGTTGCTGGAATTATCGGAAAAAGTTGAACTAAGTGGTTATGAGACGATCGATATCGTGGGTACAGGCGGCGACGGAAAGAACACATTTAATATTTCCACACTGGCCTGTTTTATTGTGGCCGGGGCGGGACAAAAAGTGGCCAAGCATGGTAATTACGGTGCTTCTGCCATTAGTGGTGCAAGTAATGTGATGGAGCAACTGGGGTATACTTTCAAAAATGAAAATGGTAAATTAAAAAGGGAACTGGAAGAGGCGAATATCTGTTTTCTTCATGCGCCCTTGTTTCACCCGGCGCTGAAAACGGTTGGACCGATACGAAAGAACCTGGCCATGCGTACATTTTTCAATATGCTGGGACCGCTTGCGAATCCGGCAAATCCCTCTTACCAGTTGGTAGGGGTGTACAGCCCGGAAATGGCGAGGATCTATACGTATTTAATGCAGCAAACGGGTAAGCCGTTCACGATCATTCACAGCCTCGATGGTTATGATGAGATCTCGCTGACCAGCGATACAAAAGTCATCAACCAGGAAGGAGAGAGGATCATGACACCGGAGCAACTTGGGAAAAGAATGGTATCCGCGCAGGATATCGGGGGAGGTAATAGTGTGGAGGAAGCGGCAAAAATCTTTGCAACCATACTGAAAGGAGAAGGAACCTGGGCGCAGAATGCCGTCGCTCTGGCCAATGCGGCGATGGCATTGTATTGCACAGGGAAATATAAAAATTATGACGGGGCATACAATGCGGCAGTGGAAAGCCTGGAGAGTGGAAGGGCAGCTGATTGTTTATCGGGGTTAATGAGTATGCAGAATTGATCAGGTCCCCGATCGGTGAGCGACTTGTTATACGCAGGACAATTCCTCATTAATAATATAGTACGATAGATAGATAAAGTAAATGGATATACTGGAACAAATAGTTGCGGCTAAGCGAAAAGAAATTGAACCGCTAAAGAGGATAAGTCCCGTTGAGCGATTTGAAAAGGACGGTTTCTTTTGGCAGATCAGGAACCGTTCCCTGCTGAAAAGTCTTATATCGCCGGGCAGCACTGGCATTATTGCGGAGTTCAAAAGAAAAAGTCCCAGTAAAGGCTGGCTTACAACAAAAGACCTGGAAGTGGAACCAGTGGTCACTTCTTATAATAAAAACGCGGCCGGTATCTCCGTTCTTACGGATACGGAGTATTTTGGGGGAGACCTGGATGATCTTATTCAGACAAAGGTGCTGACAGATATACCGGTGCTGCGCAAGGATTTTATCATTGATAAATGGCAGATCGCCGAAGCGAAGGCATTCGGGGCGGATGTGATCCTGCTGATCGCTGCCTGCCTTGGACCTGGCGAAGTAAAAGAAATGGCGGCGTATGCCGGAAGTATAGGTCTTGAGACGATACTCGAAATTCATAATGAGCAGGAACTGGGTCATATTTGCAGTGAAGTGACCATGGTGGGGGTCAACAGCCGCAACCTGAAGACCTTTGAAGTGGATATACAGACTTCGCTGGATCTGATCAGTATGATACCTTCGGGCAAACCTGCGATCGCCGAAAGCGGTATTGGCTCACCGGATACAATAGTTACTTTGAGGGATGCAGGCTACAGTGGTTTTTTGATCGGGGAAAGATTTATGAAAGAGGAGGATCCGGGGAAAGCTTTTACGGAATTTATTTCAGGGCTAAAGGGAGGAAGTTAGCCACAGATTAAACAGATTGTACAGATTTTCACAGATTAGTTACGTGTTTATTCGTGTGCTTTCGAGGCTATAAAATAATCACAATTATACGTACGATAAAATCCGTGATAATCCGTGTAATCTGTGGCAAAAACAAAATACTATGAATATAAAAGTTTGCGGCATCACTGAAATGAAACAACTGCAGCAGCTCGACGGGCTGGATATTGATTTTGCGGGCCTGATCTTCTACAAGGAGTCTCCCCGTTATATCGGTGATAAGATCTCCAAAAAGGACCTGAAGAAGGCCGATTTTGACCTGAAAAAGGTAGGCGTCTTCGTTAACCCGGAAATGATCGATGTCCTGGATGCCATTGACGACTACGGACTGGAAGTGGTGCAGCTTCACGGGGAGGAGAGCCCGGGAATGTGCGAAGACCTGAGCAGCGAGGTGGAAGTGATCAAGGCATTCCGGATCAGCGGGAACGAAGATATTGATAAACTGGTGGCGCCTTACGATGCCGTTTGTGATTATTACCTTTTCGATGCGAAGACAGCTTACACCTCTCCTCTTGGGGGAAGCAGGGAGGAGGTTTTTGGCGGCACGGGACAGCAGTTTGACTGGAATATCTTAAGCAGGGCAAAAATAGAGAAGCCCTTTTTTTTGAGCGGGGGTATTGCCTTGGAAGATGCCGCAAGGCTCAAGGCATTCAAACATCCTGATCTTTTTGGTGTGGACATCAACAGCAAGTTTGAGATCAGTACCGGCGTGAAGGATATGAGTAAGCTGTTGCAGTTTAAGATGGCAATGAAATAGGTCGTTCTCATGTCTCTCTAAATGGGTGACGTTAATCCGGTATGCATGGCCTGGTTCTTCATTTCAGATATTTCAATGTAATTGTGTGAAAGTTCCAGCAAGCTGATTTGATAAAAATACAAATGGAATCTACAGTTATAAACGAACAAGGTACTCCGCCTGACGCAAAATATACGGATCTTCCCGACGAACAGGGTTATTATGGCCGGTTCGGTGGAGCCTATATCCCTGAGATGCTGTACCGCAATGTAGAGGAACTGCGGACGAAGTACCTTGAAATAATGAATGATGAAATATTTCAAAAGGATTTTCAGCAATTGCTTCAGGATTATGCTGGCCGGCCTACACCATTATACCGGGCGGAGCGGCTCAGCAAACGCTACAATGTAAATGTTTATTTAAAAAGAGAAGACCTCTGTCATACCGGGGCGCACAAGATCAATAATACGATCGGGCAGATCCTGCTGGCGGAAAGACTGGGCAAGAAAAGGATCATTGCCGAAACAGGGGCCGGGCAACATGGTGTGGCCACGGCTACGGTCTGTGCACTGAAAGGTCTTGAATGCATTGTGTACATGGGTGAAAAGGATATGGAGCGGCAGGCGCCCAATGTAGCAAGGATGAAAATGCTGGGGGCAACCGTTGTTCCGGTGACCAGCGGCAGCAGAACACTGAAGGATGCCACTAATGAAGCCATTCGTGACTGGATCAACAATCCTGGCGATACGCATTATATCATCGGCTCCGTAGTCGGACCGCATCCCTACCCGGCAATGGTGGCAAGGTTTCAGTCGGTGATAAGTGAAGAGATAAGGAAACAGTTGTTAGAAAAAACCGGGAGTGAATTGCCGGATTATGTGATCGCCTGTGTCGGTGGGGGGAGTAATGCTGCGGGAGCCTTTTTTCATTTTCTGGATGCGCCTTCTGTTAAATTGATTGCTGTTGAAGCGGCAGGCGAGGGTGTCAGCAGCGGCAAATCGGCCGCGACCACCCAGCTCGGCACAACCGGTATCCTGCACGGCAGTAAAAGTTTGTTGATGCAGACGGAAGATGGCCAGGTGTCAGAGCCTCACAGCATCTCAGCCGGATTGGATTATCCCGGTATCGGTCCACTGCACGCTCACCTGCACGAAACAGGCCGGGCTGTATTTATGAGTGCCACGGATAAAAAGGCATTGAATGCTGCATTCGAACTGGCAAAACTGGAAGGGATCATACCGGCGCTGGAATCGGCGCACGCCCTTCATGCTTTGAAAATGATCAATTTTAATCCGAAGAGTGTTGTGGTGGTTTGTTTGAGCGGGAGGGGGGATAAGGATCTGGATACGTATATGAAAGCCGCTCCGATCTCACCCCGATAAGATTTCTTATAATGGAAGAGTCTTTCCCCCCCTCTCCTTGAGGAGAGGGGATGCGGAGACTCCGAAAATCAGGGTCTTTTTGGGGTGAGGTCCAAAACAATAGTGATATGCCAGAATCGTATAATGATAATTTGCATAAAGGCGCAAAGGGAAAACTTTACCAGTATGGCAGGGAACTACGCCAGTCATCGACTAATGCTGAAAAGATACTATGGGAATATTTGAGAAACAGGAAATTGGATGGATTGAAATTCAGAAGGCAGCATCCGCTTGATAAATATATCGCTGACTTTTATTGCCATGAAAGAAAATTGGTCATTGAGCTGGATGGGGCAGTTCATGTTGATAAGATGAGCAAGGATTATGACAAATCCAGAACCTATGAGTTAACCGGATCCGGAATAAAAGTTATCAGGTTCTGGAACAGCGAAGTTGAAAATAATATTGTGGATGTGATCGTGAAAATTAGGAAGTTCATTGGTAATAATAATTTATGAGCAGACTCCAAAAAATAGTTGACGTCAAAAGTGATCACCTGTTAAACGTCTATTGCACCGCAGGCTACCCGCAATTGCATTCCACACGCGCGGTCATGAAAGCATTGCAGGAGCACGGTGCGGATATTATCGAGTTGGGCATGCCTTACAGCGACCCGTTGGCCGATGGCCCGGTGATACAACAGAGCAGTTCGGTGGCCCTGGCGAACGGTATGACGATGGCCATCCTGTTTGAACAGCTAATGGATCTCAGAAAAGAAATTCACCTGCCTGTAATATTGATGGGCTATATGAACCCGGTATTACAATACGGGTTTGAAAGATTCTGTGCAAATGCAGCAGCCGCCGGAATTGACGGACTGATCCTGCCCGATCTTCCGGAGTATGAGTTTGAGCGTGAATACGGTTCCATAATAAAAAAAAACGGCCTTGATTTTATCTTCCTGGTAACACCGGAAACGAGCGAGGAAAGAGTTAGGAAACTGGACAGTCTCAGCAGCGGGTTTCTTTATGCAGTTTCCTCCTCTTCAACGACAGGGAAGATAAAGGCTGAAACTGAGGAGAACCTGGGCGTGTATCTGTCCCGGCTTAAAAGTATGCAATTAAAAAACCCGGTCCTGGTAGGTTTCGGTATCAGGGATAAGGCAACATTCGATTCCGTTTGCCGGTTTTCGGAGGGAGGGATCATCGGCAGCGCCTATATTAAAGCCCTGGAAAACAGTACTGATGTTAATGCATCCACAAAATCCTTTATTTCGTCCATATTGGGCTGAATCCTTTTTTGCTTTTATCCCTCTTTTAATAAATTTGTACACTTTTCCGTAACATGCCTGAAAACATTAATTGGTTATGAAAAAATTCCTGATCCTTTTCTTATTATCCCCTCTTTTTGCGATTGCCCAAACCGGTACCAGGGGCTTTACCATTAATGGTAAACTCGATGGTTTTGCGGATGGCACCAAGGTCAGCCTTTACCGTAACGGCGTTCAAACCGAATGGGTGTCCGCTAAATTACTCAAGGGCAAATTCATGCTTAAGGAAAA
>CAZEZE010000025.1:0-14497 GCA_964516445.1 uncultured Chitinophaga sp.
GCCAGGGTTATATCCACCTCGACCAGTTGCAGATCTTTGTGCTGGATGAGGCCGACCGTATGCTGGATATGGGATTCATCCATGATGTGAAAAAGATCATCGCTAAACTCCCCGCAAAAAGACAAACGCTTTTCTTCTCCGCCACCATGCCACCTGAAATTCAGAAATTGGCCAATATGCTGTTGACGAACCCGGCAAAAGTGGAAGTGACGCCTCCTGCAACCACTGTGGAAAGGATCGATCAAAGTCTTTTTCATGTCGGTAAAATGGATAAGCCCGAACTGCTCCTTCACCTGTTGGAGAACCCGGAGATCAGGACCGCCCTTGTCTTTACCCGTACCAAGCACGGCGCGGATAAAGTGGTGAAGATCCTGCAACGGCAAAACATCAGGGCAGCGGCCATCCACGGGAATAAATCACAAAATGCCCGCCAGGCCGCACTCAGCGATTTCAAGAACGGAACACTCCGCGTACTGGTGGCAACGGATATCGCAGCAAGGGGGATCGATATCGATGAACTGACCCACGTGATCAACTTTGACCTGCCGAATGTCCCGGAAACTTATGTACACCGTATCGGGCGTACCGGCAGGGCCGGTAATACCGGTATCGCGATCTCTTTCAGCAGTATGGAAGAAAGGGAAGAACTGCGGGATATTCAGAAACTCATCGGCAAACTGATTCCGGTTGTACATGATCACCCGTATGTGTCATCCGCGAATACCGCCGCACCCGCGCCTGTGCAGCGCCCGCAAAGGCAACCAAGACCCCAGCGGCAAAGCACCCCGTCCAGGAACCAGGATAACAGGACATCCAATAAACCCAGGAGGAATAATTTTCAGTCGCAGGGATCCGGCAACGGTAACTCCCGTGCTACCGGAAATAACCCGCAATGGACCTGGTAAGAAGCGCCGCTTTTCAGAAATGAAAAAGTGGTCAAAAATATACTGACCGGAAAACGGAATACTAATTTGGAGCGACCGCCGTCATTGTTCTTGAAACAGCAATGCTGGTGGTCCTTTTTGTTTTATTACCGGCCTCATCAGTTGCAATGACCGTGATCTGGTAGATCCTTGCCTTATCTTCCGGCAGACGGCTTGCTTTCAAACGAAGCAAATGGTCGTCTACAATCTCCCAGTCCGGGATACCGTCTGTTGCATTACTGGTAACAGACAAGGTTGTCTTTACGATACCCCCGTTGTCTGATGCGGTGTAAATCACCGCAACTTTTTTCATTTTATTACTGGCCGGCCAGAGCTTTTCCCTCGAAAGACGGAGGGGAGATAGTTCAGGGGCTTCATTATCTGTTACGGTTACGGTAAAGGAACATTTTTGCCCCGCTGCCGTTGTAACAATGACACTGTGGGATCCCAGCCGGAAAAAAGAACCGGAAGCCGGTGTGATCGTGGCTCCGCTCAATTCCGCGGGGAGTGACGGAAAATTAACGATTGCACCCTCCTTGCCGGTTTCGGCGGGAACGATCATATTGGCAGGGCAGTTTATTACAGCATTCTGCGCATAGATTCCCAAATGAAAAAGACCGGAGATCACGATAGAGAAAACTGTTCTGAATGATTTCATGGTGGATGGTTTTTTTCTGACTAAATAAAACAAGGAAAGGGCAGGATGATATTCCGGGGAAGCGGATCGTGAAATTAAACAAAGTCCACAAAGCTACAGGGCATTCTTTGGCCACTTACCCTTTCTATTCCGGATGCTTATTTCAGGTCTCTTTTCCTGTTAATCCAAAAGCATGCCATCCATATAACGGACGTGAGCAGGATCGCCAGGAATACATGCTGCGGTATGGCGGCAAGGGATTTGTCATAGCCCTCTTTATCCAGTTTTGCGAGGAATGCCGGTATGGGGATCAGCCGGTCGGAGATCTCCAGCGGCATGAAACGGCCCAGGTCATTACCGTACACTTTCAGCAAACCGACAATGATCGGTTCAAAGATGATAAAGTAAAAAAGAAATATACCCAGTGAAATAAATGCTTTTTTAACAAGGAAACCGATCAGGAATGCGATCGAAAGCTGCGCAAATGTCTGCAGCGCAAACAGTCCGATATAATACACCTGGTCCCAGGTTTCCCTGATCAGCCTTTCCTGGTTGAGGGTGCCGGCAATAAATGAGATCAATGCATACAACACGGTTATGATCAGCGTCACGAGGAGTACATCGATCAGTTTGCTGCCAATGAACTGGTCGCGGCTCCACCCGTCAATGATATTCTGGCGGTGAGTTTTAAAACTGTATTCATTGGTGATGAACATGATGACCATGACCGCGGGAATGAAAACAAACCAGGAGGAAAAATAGGCTACCGAATGCCAGGCTTCGGGAAAACTGAAGGGATTGCCGAGGGCCATTTTAGCCAGTTGCCCGGCCCGGGTCTGGTTTTCAATGATATTATTATATATCATGTAGAAGATATAGTTGATGCCCGGGTAGGAGAGGGCGGTAAGGCCCATGATCCACCAGAAGGCATTGTACCTCTTCATTTTCAGCCATTCGGTATATACCAGTTGTCGCATTGTACAGGTCAGTTATTGGTGAGTTCAAAGAATCTTACTTCCAGTTTTTTCTTGCGTTGCACCAGTTGGGTGAGAATGATACCGTGATCAAAACAAAACCGGTTGATATCCTCCATACGGGCCGTGCCTTTGGGATATACCACCTGGAGGGTTTGCGTTTTAGTGTCGATCAGTACTTCTTTACCCGCCGCACGGAAAAGTGCCGCCAGTGCGTTGATATCAGCGGCGCTGAGTTCTACCACATCATCATCCATCATGATATCCTCCACCCGGCCGGTGGTGATCAACTGGCCGTTTTTCAGAATCGCGGCGTGGGTGCAGACTTTTTCGACTTCATCGAGCAGGTGACTGGCCATTATAATGGTATGTCCCTGTTCCCGAAGCTCTCCGATCAGTTGACGTATCTCGGCGATTCCAACCGGGTCGAGCCCGTTGGTAGGTTCATCAAGAACCAGCACTTTCGGATTCCCAAGTAAAGCGGCCGCAATGGCCAGCCGCTGTTTCATACCCAGGCTGAAGGATTTGAAACTGGCCCAGCGGCGATCGTAAAGGTTTACTTTTTTTAAAACGTCATCAATATCTTTTTTTGTGCCGCGCCCGCTGATGGCCCTGGTGATCTTTAAATTATCGGTGCCGGACAGGTAGCTGTAAAAATTGGGAGTCTCCAGAAGGGAACCTATCTTCTTTCGTTGCTCCGATGAGCCTCCGGGTTTGCCAAACCAGGAAAATTCCCCGGAATTGGCGTGCAATACATTCATGACTATTCCGAGCAACGTGGTTTTACCGCTTCCGTTGGGGCCCAGTATGCCAAACACACTTCCCTGGGGTACATCAAAAGACACACCGTTCAGTGCACGGACAGAACCGTACGATTTCGCCATGTTCTTTACAGACAATACATCACTCATAGAAGCTATTTTTCGGGTTTGAAGATAGAGGATTCTTGCTGATGCCCCATGAACAATCGGGTTGAGTGGTTGTTATTTAACGGTAACTTCAGGTGTAATGGCAGTTGTTTTGATAACAGGTGGTACCGGGCTGGTCGGGAAAGCCCTCACGGTATCCCTTCTCAGCAGGGGGTATCAAATTATTGTACTTACACGAACCCCCCGGGAAAACCGTGAAACTGTACCCGGCCTTAGTTATTCTTACTGGGACATCGAGCGGCAACAGATCGACAGCGATGCGATCAGCCAGGCGGACCATATCATTCACCTTGCCGGCGCCGGGGTTGCAGATAAAAGATGGACAAAAAAAAGAAAAAAAGAAATTGTTGACAGCCGGGTGCAAAGCAGCCGCTTACTGGTTAAAAGTCTTGCAACGATACCCAACCAGGTTAAAACACTGATCAGCTCCTCGGCGATCGGTTGGTATGGTCCGGATCCTGTTATACCGAACCTTTCGCCTTTTAAAGAAACAGACCCGTCTCATCATGATTTTTTAGGTACTACTTGTAAACAATGGGAGGAAGGCGTTGACGAACTTGCCTCGTCCGGGATCAGGGTCGTAAAGTTAAGAACGGGTATAGTACTGAGCCGTTCGGGCGGAGCGCTAAAGGAATTTCTCCGTCCATTATCATTCGGCATTGCGGCCATTTTAGGAAACGGGCGCCAGGTGATAAGCTGGATCCATATGGATGACCTGGTGAATTGCTATATCGCGGCTATTGAAAATGAAAAAATGAACGGTTCATACAATGTGGTGGCGCCCTTCCCTGTTTCCAACAGGGAACTGGTGCTGCAACTTGCAAAAAGCAGGGGGAAATGGTTTTTTCCATTCAGTGTTCCTTCCTTTTTGCTGAAGATCATTTTGGGTGAAATGAGTATTGAAGTGCTGAAAAGCGCGACGGTCAGTTGTGATAAATTGAGCCGCACGGGATTCGGGTTCAGGTTTCCCGGTATCCAGGAGGCAATAACTGACCTGCTTACGTGAAAAACGAAGAAGGATCGATCCGCGAATGATCCGGGTGCCAGCAATTGGTAAAGGCGCCGATGATCGCTTTTCCTTCCTTGTACCGGAGTTGCTGAAGATTTAATTTGTCAATATCCGGCTGCTGGACTTTCCTGTACATCGGGTGAAGCGTACCACCTTTTGTCCCCGCTGGCTTATCCGGTTCGTACTGGTATTGAGGATCTACCAGGGTTCCCCTCGGGTACATGATACCGGGAACGCCCTTCCCTCGGATGTCAAGTTCATCGGGATGTTCCAGGCCCAGGGTATGACCGTATTCATGAGCGGCTGTTGTTGATCCCTTGTAAAGGTTCTCCACTTTAAAATAACCGCTGTTGCAACCGAGACCATCTACAAATGAAATGTTACCATGTGCAAACTCTTCGATGCGGAAATAATTGTTACGGGCATCCGTGTTCTGGTAGATCTCCAGGTCGGTGATACCCGGTTGGTATTCGGCGGAAATTCGGAAGCCGATGTTGTAGGTTTTTCCGCCCAGTAGAATATACGCATGCGGTTCATTCCACATGGTCTCGATCTCCTCCCGGATCATTTCCGTGACTTCCGGGGTGGCGGCGTTGCCATAGGTAAGGATGCGGGAGTAAATGATCAATTGATCTCTGCTGATCTCTGCAGTACCCATAAATTAATTGGAAGTATATGGTTTTACATCCGATTTCCGGATCCAACCCCATATGAATATTCCGGGCGCGGGAAAGTGTTCGGTATAAATACTCAGGGCGGTTTCCGCGATACTGAGAAAGCTGTCCCCTTTTGTAAAGTATCGCTTCGGAATAAAGGGTACCAGGCAGTTCTCATCCTGGAAAAGTTCGGTTTTAACGGCCGTTGCACTTGCCAAAGGCGAACTGTTATACTCACGCTTCAACCAGTTGTTATCAAGTACCGGTTGCGTTTTTATCCTCGTGTAATCGCCATCGGCGTTAACCCCATTGCCAAAGCCACAATTAAAGGAGGTGGATCTGCTGTCTATACTGATCGTATTGCCGGTGAGCCTGAACTTCAGGATGCAGGGGTTCTTCGCCTCTTCGAATGTGTTGTCAAATGATGCGGTATCGTTCACAAAAATTATGGTACCGTCGGTCTCACCCCGGTTGTAACCCGGGGGGCCGGTCAGCACATCCAGCCAGAAACGGTATTTGCTGTCCTCCATTTTTACCAGGACGAGCTGACCGCCGGGTATCGCAGTTTTATCTTTAGGCGGCTGCGCCTTTTCCGTCGGCAACGTGTAACCATAGGCGCCCGAGAGATCTTTCTGGCTGACGGCAACGAGCCCGGTTGACAATAATAATAATATGAACAATGATTTTTTAATAATCATAAAATGCCGGGTTGCAAGTAAAACGGAGTACTCTAAAAATAAGCTTTTTACAGGAATCCGGGGCAAACGTCACAGATGTGGGCTCACTAATTCCGGATTGGTCTGCCGCTTTTCAACACGCTCTGTATACGTTCCAGCGTTTTCTTTTCACCGCAAAGGGAAAGAAATGCTTCCCGTTCGAGATCAAGAAGGTATTGTTCCGGTACCAGTGTTGCTTCACTCAGGTCACCGCCGCACATTACATAGGCAAGCTTCTTTGCCACAACTGCATCATGTTCCGTAGCGTAGTTAGCGGTTTTCATGGCATGGATACCGGAGTACAGGGCACCCAGTGCCGAACGGCCTAATACTTTAATGTCTTTCCGCTGAACAGGTGCTGTATAACCGGAATCAAATATCTCTGTCACGGATTTTTTAGCTTCGGCTATCCTCCGGCCCTGGTTCATCACTATTTCATCCAGGCCTTTCCTGTACACGCCCAGGCTGAAACCTTCCTTCGCCGAAGTGGCCACTTTAGCTGTGGCGATGGAGAGAAAACGATTTTTAAGGGTGATGGTCTCCGGTTCATCTTCATGCATTTCATCAGAGGCTCTTAATACAAACTCCTTGGTGCCGCCCCCGCCGGGAATAAGTCCAACACCCAGTTCCACCAGGCCGGTATAGGTTTCGGCAGCCGGGCAGCATTTATCAGCATGCAGGCTCAGCTCGCAGGCACCGCCAAGGGCCAGGCCATGCGGGGCAACAACCACGGGAACGGAAGAGTACCTGGCCCGCATCATCGTGTTCTGGAAAAGCCGGATGGCCATATCCAGTTCGTCATATTCCTGGTCGATCGCCAGCATGAAGATCATGCCCACATTGGCGCCGGCTGAGAAATTAGCTCCTTCGTTGGCGATCACCAGTCCCTTATAGTTTTTCTCGGCCTTATCAATAGCGGTCTGGATACCGCTTAAAACATCACCGCCAATACTGCCCATCTTGGTGAACCATTGCAAACCCAGCACGTCATCACCCAGGTCGTAAAGACGGCAGCTGCCATTCTTCCATACCTGCTTGTCCGTAAAGTTGCTCATTACTACAAATGCTTCACCACCGGGCAATACTTTGTAAGATCCGGATGATGGATCGTAGCAATATTTTTTACCGCCTTCGACTTTGTAGAACGAGTTATTTCCGGCTGCGAGCATCTGGTCAACCCACACGGCTACTTTATAACCGGCAGCTTTCATGGTCTCAGTTGTTTTCTTAACACCCAGTACATCCCAACTTTCAAAGGCGCCGATCTCCCAGCCAAACCCGGCCATCATCGCGTCATCCACCCGGTACAGTTCTTCACTGATCTCGGGAATGCGGTGTGAGATATAGGAGAACAGGCCATAATGGAACAGGCGGTAGAACTCACCTGCTTTATCCTGGCCGGCAACCAGCATTTTTAATCGTGTATTCAAATCATCCACAGGTTTGGCGGCTTCCAGTGTGGCGAATTTCGGTTTCACCCTCGGGCCATATTCCATGGTATCGGGGTTCAGGGTGAGGATCTCCTTTTCGCCACCGGCCCCTTTTGTTTTTTTGAAGAAGCCCTGTCCTGTTTTATCACCCAGCCAGTTATTGGCAACCATTTTATCCAGCCAGACCGGGATATTGAATTGTTCCCTGGCTTCATCAGCCGGACAATTATCCGCCACACCCTTTGCCACTTTTACAAGGGTATCAATTCCCACCACATCCGCCGTCCGGAAGGTGGCGGATTTGGGACGCCCGATCACAGGTCCTGTCAGGGCGTCAATTTCATCGATGCTGAGTTTCAGTTTCTCTTTTACGTTCATGATGGCCATCATCCCGAATACGCCGATACGGTTGGCGATAAAGGCTGGTGTATCCTTACACAATACCGTGGTCTTGCCCAGGTAGAGGTCGCCATAGTTCATCAGGAAATCAATGATGCCCGGATCGGTATAGGGCGTTGGAATGATCTCCAGCAACCGCAGGTAACGGGGCGGGTTGAAGAAATGGGTACCGCAAAAATGCTTTTTGAAATCATCCGTTCTGCCTTCGGCCATCATATGTATGGGAATCCCGGATGTATTGGAAGTGATCAGGGTCCCGGGCGTGCGGTATTTTTCAACCTGCTCAAAAACCTTTTGTTTGATGTCCAGCCGTTCCACCACTACTTCGATCACCCAGTCGCAGCCGGCGATCTCTTTCATATTATCCTCGAAATTGCCGGTGCGGATCCGCTTCACCACATCCTTATCATAAACAGGGGAGGGATTCGATTTTATCGCGGCAGCCAGCGCATCATTTACTATTTTATTCCTGTCGGCGGTCTTTGTGCCTCCTCCTTCAGGAGGCGTGGGGGGAACGATATCCAGCAATAACACTTCCACCCCAATTCCCGCAAAATGGCAGGCGATCCTTGAACCCATGACGCCGCTCCCCAGTACGGCCACTTTCCGGATATTACGTTTCGGCATAAAATGAAATTAGTTAGTTATGCAACTATTTAGGATTCGAAGATAAGCGTTTTTATGAAAGTTGGATAGTTGAGCCGGGAAAGCGGCAGAGCCTAAGTTTGAAATATTGCACGCAGAGGGCGCAGAGAACGCAGAGCATGTGCTTGAATAATAGTCTCTGAGTGCCCTTCGATCTCAGCGTGACTTAATCCAGTGGTGAAAGCAGAGTATGTACATGAATAAGAGTCTCTGCGTACCCTGCGATCACTGCGTGACTGATTCCCGCGGTGAACGCTGCGAAACGCTGTGAGCGCTATGAGAAATATCAAAAAGCTCTCTGCGAGAGACTTAAAATTAGATTCTGACGGGAAAGCGGACCCGGGTCTCCGTCCTAATGGTAAACCTGTATTTTTTCCTTAAGACCACGGGCGAAAACAGGTTATTAGTGAACCGGTCCTGGAAATTGAGAAATGGCTTTCCATTTACCGGTGATCTATCTGTTTTTTGTGCCCCTTCTGCACAATCATACGGGCATTGCCGCGTTAATACAATCTGTAACCAATGTCCATGAGTAAACCGAACCCACTGCGTTCCGCAGCGGCCGAGCACCTTTCGGTCATTCACAAAGCCGTTGTTCCCCAAAACATCGGGGTCAATCACCATGCTGTCATACAAACAGACCTTTCATTTAATATAACCGGATGGAATACCGTTGCAGAAGAACTGAATGGCCAGCCAGGATCCATGGGAAAGAACCTTTTTGATGTCGTGGATATTGAATTTACCACAGGTACAAGGGAAGAAATGATGGTCCAGCTTTCGGAAAAAGGATTTTGGAGCGGGGAAGTGAGGTTCACCCGGTTTGACCGGCAGCAGTATGATCTTTACACTACGGCTACCTACATCATCAACGAAAAGGAAGAGCCGGTCGCGATCATGATCGTAAGTCATATCATCAGCGATATGAAACTGAAGGAGCGGCAACTCGAGGCTGCCGAAACCAAGTTCGAGGCACTGGTCAACACATTCCCCGACGGTGTAATGATACTGGATGCAGCGGGAAGGATCACCACCTGTAATAAAAGATGCGCTGAGATATTCGGTTTAACCAGCGAACAGTTAACCGGGTACGCGGTGATCGGCACAACCTGGAAAGCGATCAAACCCGACGGGACCCCGTTCCCGGTACAGCAGTTTCCCGCAGTGGTTAGCCTGCAAACCGGCTTTCCCCAGCGAAATGTCATCATGGGTATTGAATTGCCCGGCGGGAACCTTACCTGGCTCTCCCTGAATTCAGAGGCCCTTTTAAAGCCCGGTGAATTTGAGCCGTACGGGGTCGTGGTATCTTTTTCCGATATCAGTAACCTTATCGCCGCGCAGAAAGAACTACTGAAGAGTAATGAACGTTTTCATTATGTTACCCGCATCACCTCCGATGCGATCTGGGATTTTGACCTCGTTACACATGAAATCTACAGGAGTGAGAATTTTTGCCGGTTATCCGGTTATTCCCCCGAAGAGACCGGGTCCAACCTGAACTGGTGGTTTGATAAGATACACCCCGAAGACCAGGAAAGAGTGAAACGCAAACTGGATGAACAACTGTTGCTGAAGAACGAACGTTGGGAGGACGAATACCGTTTTGAGTACGCAGACGGGACCTATAAAATTCTTATTGATTCAGGTCTTATCCTCTATAAAGATGACAAACCTGTACGGATATTGGGAGCCATCCGGGACATCACGGAAAAGAAAATGCTGAAAAGGCAACTGGCAGATGAACAGGCGCAAAAGCAAAAGGAAATCACGCATGCTGCCTTGCAGGCGCAGGAAGAAGAAAAGCACAGGATCAGCCGGGAGCTGCACGATAACGTGAACCAGATTCTGATGAGCGCCAAGTTATACATGGAAACGGCCAGGCAATCACCGGAGAAGGCGAATATGCTCCTCGACAAGGCCGTTGAATACCAGTTGCTGGCCCTGCATGAGATCAGGAAACTCTCCCGTTCGCTTAACACGCCGGGCATCAGCACGGCCGGACTGCAGGACAGTATCAGTGATATCGTGCACAACCTGCAGGCCCTTCAGCAGATCAAAGTTGATTTTATATTTGAAACATCGCTGGAGGACCGCCTCAATGATGATGAAAAACTGACCCTTTACCGTGTGGTGCAGGAACAAACCAGTAACATCATCAAATATGCTGCTGCAACAAGGGTGAAAATTATGGTTCAGTCCAGCGATAATACAGTGAACCTGCTGATCGAGGACAATGGGGAGGGGTTTGATGCCTCCGTCTGCCAGAATAAAAAAGGTATCGGGATCATCAATATGAACAGCAGGGCTTCCGCGCATGGCGGAACGCTCCGTATTACTTCATTGCCCGGAAGGGGTTGCCGCCTGGAACTCAGTATTCCCTTCTGATCTGCGCCTATTCTCCCACCATTACAAAAGCACCCCAGTAATAGGGATGAATATATTTCTCTTTTATCTTTTTTTGTGCTGCTGTAAAAGCCTCTCCTTTATTCTTGGTTTTTAAATAGTGCTGGTAAAAATGGATCATGAAATCACGGGTAGCGTTATCATCCACTTTCCAGAGACTGGTCATAATGCTGCCTGCTCCTGCTGCGCGGAAAGCCCGTTGCAATCCATACACCCCTTCACCCGCATCCAGGTAACCCAAGGTTGTTTCGCAGGCTGATAAAATAACCAGCGAAGTATTTTGAAGGTCAAGGTTCTGTGCTTCGTAAGCGGTCAATACGCCGTCATAGGTGTCCGGGTATTCCTCGCTTTGGTAATAGTTGACCACTCCGGCAAGCAGTAATCCGGAATTTACCATTGCATTGAACATGCGGTATCCGTCGGTGGCTTTTTCGCCGGCGCCGGACCAGTAGCCATGGGTGGCAATATGGAGTACACCCGGGCTGTGCAAGTGGTACATTTTATCCTCCGTGGCTTGTTCTTTCAGGTAGTATTTCACAGTCACCCGCCCCTGTTCCATTTCCTTTTTGATCGTCATCACCTCTTCTTCCGTACCCGGCAGGTCGGCGATATCATTATCCCTGAAACTGCTGACGAATGACCGCGTGGTTTCATCCGCCACCGGGGTGGCAGCAGCGGCGCCACTGGTTGTGTAAGCAGGTCTGCCGAACAGGACGGCAGTGCTGATCTCTTTTGGTGAAACCGGTGCCCGTGTGATATCTCCGGTGGAAGTAGTGGAACGTATCTCCGTTTCATCCAGAACAAATTTACCGGTGACCGGGTTTTTAAACGTCGCGATATTCACGAGGTGGTAGATCCCGTCCGGCGAAAGATAAACGGTATGGATGCCCGGTAGTTTTTCGTTTACGGGTTTCCAGTACTGATCATAGGATGTTTTGTCATCTATTCTGAATTTAATATTGTTCTTATACAACTTGTAATATTTATCATCCAGGTCTGCAGCGGCACCGGGGAGATACACCACTTCCGGGTACTGACTGCTTTTTGTTATGATATAGGCGGCATAATAAGCCGTATCTGAATAATAGAGCTGGTCCCGCCACTGAAAGCGTACGATCTCCACGGCGGCTTCCCCGTCTTTCAGTTTGTCCCTTACTTCTTTCCAGTCGGGCGGGTTTATCCGCAGCAGTTTCTTATAGTCCTTTGAACGTACGGCCAGTTCATTTTCCATACGGGTCACTTCATCCTGCAGGGCTTTTAGTTCCGTCGCTGCGGGTTTTTCGGTCAAGGAAGGACTGGCTGGGTCAGCGGACCTGAAGTACTGGCGGATCAGCTGCTGTTTTTTATCCAGCCAGGTTTCATAAAGCCTGATGATGGCCGGATCATTGCTTTTGATAAAGGCTTCCTTCCTTTTTTTGGTACCCTGCAGCGAGATGGATTTTGTAAATAGCAGGTTATTGTACGCGTGTACGGACAATTCAGGAAAGTGAAGAGGTTCTTTTTCCTTTGCCAGCCTGACAAAACTGTGGAAGTTTTCGTATCCTTCCTTCAGTTTGGCATTGTAGTAGGTGACAAATGCTTTTTCACCAAAAGCGAACAGGATGTCATTCACCCACCCGCTGTTCAGTGAAAATAATTCGCTGTAACTTTTTTTGGCTTCCTCCCATTTCCGGTCACGCATCAGGAAATAGGAGAAATCGGTAAAGGGTTTTGTGGATTCCCTGAAATCACGGGTGGTTCGTATCCTTTCAAGAATAGGTAAAAAAACGTCCCGGTATTTCGGGGAGCGCAGGAAAGCCAGTTGGGTGCCTTTGTAATAAAGTGTGCTCATGTCTGCATACTGGCTGAAACTGTTGTAATAGGTCTCCGTTTCCTCGATATAATAACTGGAGGGGCGCGGAAGTAATTTGTCCTTCCCCCTTTTCATGAGAAAAACGGGCCACATGGACATTTCGTAAAGCTTCAGGTTAGGGTAAAGTTCCTTTTGACATTTGATCCACGCCGTGTAAGCCGAATCACGGCTTTTCCAGAACCGTTCGGCCGCTGCGTAATTTTTCAGGAACTCACTGGCTACTGCGGCATTGGTGAGCCGGATATTTTCCTGCCCGCTGCAGGGCATTTTGTACTGGGCATACATTTTAGCCAGCTCCGCATTCTGGATCTCAGATGACTTCACATAGGATTCGTAATCCCCTACGTAGAAATAATAAAGTGTATGTGCCGACAAAGCCTCATTGCGATAGGAAGTTTTTAAAATATCCGATGAGGCCGTTTGTGAAAGGCCCTCAATTTTCCGGATCAGTGCTTCGGCTTTCTGGTAGTCGCCGTACTTGGTGAGAAATAAAATATAATAGAGGTAGGAGACATGCTCGTTCTTTTCATCCCCGGCAAACTGCAGGCAATACTCATAGTATTTTTTAGCGTTGTCAAAATCGCCGTTTCGTTCAAAAGCGTAGGCAATGCCAGTATAATTGGCAAAGGATCGGAAGGAGCTGTATTTTTCCAGGAAGGCTAGTGCTTTTGTCGCATTCCCGGGGTCTTTTGTCTGATACAAACCCGGGTAAAGTGTATTGTACCAGAGATTCGTGCTGTCACTGCCATAATCCGGATTTGGCACTTCTTTGCCCACCATCTCCCGCATCATCCTGTCCGCTTTCTCACCGCAGGTTTTGGCCAGCACAGCATCCGGGGTCTGGTTCTCAAACAGGCTCTTGAGCATGTAGTAATTGGTGTAGGTTTGAAGATCCTTGTTCTTCTCTACCCTGTTGTATAGTTCTTTGGCAAGCGTCAGTGCCTTTTTTTTGTCCGTGGTGGCCGTAGTGTATATAGCTGTAAGGTTTGTATTGAATTCCTCCTGCGGCTGGGCGCGGATCACAGGTAACGCAGCGAAGAAAAATAATACGTACAGGACTGTTCCGGGAATCCAGGAATTCATAGGCGATGAAATGGGTTTGTGACCTAAAAGATACAAAAAACAGGATATACTGAACCCGGTCAATTGCGGCAGCTGTGGCCGGTGCGGGTTTTGAACTTAGTCTGTGTCAAACAAGGGAAGGTTTTTTTCTTTCAACTCCTTCCTGTGTTTGCGGATCTCTTTTTTATGGCTCTTAACACCGGTACTGCTGGCTACCCCGCTGAAGAGGATCCGGATCAGGTAATTGATGGCCGACCGGTCGCGGTGACGGATAAAGAACACATCACCGGTCCTTGTTTTGTTGCTGGCCCTGATCATAAAGCTGTTTGCAAGTGCGGAAAGTAAACGGGTGCGGAGTGTTTTTTTATTTTCCATGCCGTCTTTCAGGATCTGGATTTTAAGATCTTTGTATAACATTCTCATTTCTCCGATGGCAAGGTATTCTCTTCCCACGGCTCTCATGTCAAGCGTATCCAGTTTCCCGCTCAACAGTTTGACAGAAGCCAGGGGGATCAAAGCGCTGTTCAGTACGGCCAGGTCAACGGGTTTCATCCTGACCGTCATAAGAAAGCCGCCCGCTGAATCAAAATAGGATTGTTTAACCCGGAGCCGGGTCCAAAGAGTATCCAGGATATACCCGGTGGCATGAATCTCGAGGCTGTCTGTTTCAGAAAGGTTGAAGTTCTTCAAGTCCAGCAGTAACAAAGACATTCTTTTTACCGGGATAGTACCGGCACGTTTTGTTTTTTCATTCAGTTCCGTGTACAGCACATTGCCGTTGTTGAAATGAATGGTATCAACCGCTATCTTAACCGGGATCTTTTTGAGGATCGCTACGGGAAGCGGTTTGATGATCCCCGGG
>CAZEZE010000026.1:0-14417 GCA_964516445.1 uncultured Chitinophaga sp.
ATGCTTTTACCAAAGCTGAAATTCTTGACCTATGGTGGGCCCCTAAACCTTACGAATCAAGAACCAAAATAATGGAATTCAAAGTTGGTGGACGCAGATTTTATGCAATGGTTAGTCCTGAAGGGAAAGAGATGTGGCAACTTCAACTGTACACTTCTATCACTCCAAAATCTAATTTCAAATTCACCAGTGTCTTTGCCGACAAAGACGAAAACCCGCATTGGCCAGGTTCAAACTGGGATTTGAACTTTACGGAAGAAAATAATATAACGAAAGTCAGTATTTCTATTTACAATGAATCTCTTGAAAGAATGGAAAAAATGATAGCAATGGGCTTCAAAGAAGGCTTTACTATGACATTAAATGAACTGGAAAATGTATTACCAACATTAAAGAAACAGCGCCATGAAAAAATATAAACCTGAATTGCTGACCGCATTACTAATAGTGAATCTGATGGGTTGCGGAAATCCTCAACAGAATTCACCAACTAACAGCAAAATGGATACAACTTCCAATCAAACCTCAGCAAAAAAGACTGATATGATCAAGCAAAAAATAACACCTTGTCTTTGGGTTGATAAAGATGCAAAAGCAGTAGTAGATTATTACCTTGCTATTTTCAAAGATGGAAAAATGAAAGATTATCGCCAATACAAGAATCCGCCGCAGGAAAAAGGACAAGATGGCCAGGACAACTTCGAAACAGCGGTTATGGAAATTGGGGATATAGAATTTAGTATTTTAGCGGCAGGTCCATTCTTTAAGTTTAATGAATCTGTATCCTTTGTTATTAATTGCAAAGACCAGGCAGAAGTAGATTATTATTGGGACGCTTTGACCGCAAACGGCGGAGAAGAAGGATCCTGCGGGTGGTGCAAAGACAAATATGGTTTATCATGGCAGGTTGTTCCCGTTGAATATTTTGACCTTATTAATAGCGATGATCCTAACGTTAGAGAAAAGGCAATGAAGAATACCTTTAAGCAGAAAAAGTTAATACTTTCAGAACTTAAATGAACCGATTAATTGTGTCTGAGAAGGACAAGTCAGAATTTGGATACGAATAAGAATTGAAACTTTCCATAATATCGTAGTGGAAAAAGTGGGACTGACAGTTGTAAATTCAACACCTGTATTTCTTTCTGGCATTTGTGCAAATATTGAGCTGAGGTTTTTCAAATGCCCCCCATCGTAAATATGTAACCCGTTCCCGCAATTAAAAATATTTTCTGCCATGGGCAAATTAGCCGAAATCAAAACCCAGCAAACCTCCTCCAGCGTACCCGCTTTCATCGCAGGAATCGCCGGGGAGCAGCAGCGAAAGGACAGCCGCGTAATTATTAAAATGATGGAAAAAGCCAGCGGGGAAAAGCCGAAAATGTGGGGAGCTTCCATGATCGGTTTTGGCAAGGTGAGATACAGGAGCCCGGCCACCGGCCGGGAAGTGGACTGGTTCCGGATCGGTTTTGCACCGCGGAAATCCAACCTGTCGCTGCACCTGGTGCTGGACCTGAAAAAACATGCGGAGACGCTGAAAAAACTGGGCAAACACAAGACCGGGATGGGCTGCCTCTATATCAATAAACTGGAGGATGTGGACATAAAGGTCCTTGAAAAGCTGATCGCCATCGCGGCAAAGCAGAAAAACTCATTTCAGTAAGAAGCTGAACGGTTGTTGAACCATTGTTGAACAATGGTTAAATGAAAGTCCACCATCGTACAGCTCAAAATTCAAAGTCCCTTCGCTGCATATTCCATCGTACCCCGAATGTGATCACGGAGACATTCGCTGACGTGATGGGTGCGGTGGTCGTTTTCTCCCTTCGAACGGTTGCATTCAACTCCAGGAACAGGTTTTCCCGCAGCTCATAGGAAAGCAGGAAGGAACCATACAGCACATTGGTGGCCCAGCCGCTGCCGATATTGTAACCATAATCGCCCTGGCGGTAAGGCGGGCGGTTGGGTAAAAAGATATTGGAGCCGAAATTGCGGCTGCTGCTGTCCCTCCCCTGCTTCCAGTAGATCAGCTTTGCCACCGCCAGCCATTTCGGCGCGGGCTGGTAACGGGCGATACCGATGGTTTCGCTGAAACCGGCCATCAGCGGGTGCGCCAGCGGCTGGTTGTAATGCGTATAATTGGCCACTGAATCATAATGCGAGTAGGCAAAGGGCCGCACCCGGTTATGCTCTACCTGCAGGTCGAGGTTACTGACGTTAAACGCATCAATGTATTTGGCGCCGAGCTGAATCCCCCATTTATTGGCCCACCAGCCATTGTTGGCCTTTATTTCCGAGAGCAGGAATTCATCCAGCATTAGCTGGCCGTACACCTGGAATCGCTTGGGCAGGTTGGCCTTGAAATCTATTCCGATGATAGAATTGTCAAAACTTCCATTCTGCTGCTCGACGCTGCGGTAAAAAATGATGGGATTCAGGTAACCGAAATCAAACCGGTTCGACCGCCCGAACGTCACCCCTTCAAATAAGCCGATGTTCAGCCATTTGGTAACGGCCATATCCAGGTGGTGCATGGCGGCATATTTTTTCGGTACGAGCTGGTTGGGAGACGGGGGAATGGAAGAATGCAGTTCCATGAAGATGTTCTGGTAATTAAGCCGCCAGATCCTGGTATTGAGTTTCAGGAAAAGATTATTGGTGCCGAAATCACTCAGCAGCAAACTGCGGTAACCGGCGCCTATAAAATTGCGGTCGTACCCGAAGGCCACATCAATGTATTTGGTGATATTGAACGTGAAATAACCCCTGGCTTCAAAATAATCCAGACCGGTGGGTGTTTTAAAGGTTTTGTACAAACCATGTCCCGGCACCGCCCTGCGCTCACTTACCCATTGCCGCACATACGAGGGATCACGCTCCTGGTTATCGGTGATATAAGAATAGAACCCGATCTTGTTGGCAAGTTTGCCCCGGATATATACGCCCCTTGTATTCAGGAAAAGGTTCTCATCACTATTATTTTCTTTGGACAGGGTGAACTGGATCACCGGGTTCACCACGAGGTCAAAATCCTTTACATGCACTTCGAAAAGATTGGCCGGTGTTTTATAAAAACTTTTCGCAATGGGCTTTTTGCTCTGGTATTTCATCCTGTCCCCTTCCGCCACCCACTCCATATTATTCATATTCAGTCCCCGTATATTGTAAGCATCCACTTTGGAGAGCTTCACCCCCGGCAACAGTGCATAATGGTTTACCGCGGCCATTACATGCTTGCGGCTGAACGGTTTGGTCTTTGAATAATTGAAGAAGGAATCCGTACGGCTTTTGATCTCCAGCCGCTCCATCAGTATATTGGCCTTATCTCCCGGGGGGAGGTAGGTTGTTTGTGAAAAAAGTGAAAAGGGAAGCAGGATAAGGGCGAGTCTTACAAGGGTTTGTTTAAATTGCATGGGTATTGGCTTTGGTCATAAGATTCATCGGACAAGATATGCAAAAATATATCATTAAGAATATACAGGTTGTCAATGAAGGGCAGATAAGAAATGCAGATGTGTTGATAACAAATGGCAGGATAGAAAAGGTTTTGCCACAGATTTCTCAGATTAGCGCGGATTGCATAGAAATTAACGGGGCCGGTAAATATTTATTCCCCGGCTGCATTGATGACCAGGTGCATTTCCGCGAACCGGGTCTCACCCATAAGGCCACGATCGCCACGGAGGCAAAAGCGGCAGTGGCGGGGGGCGTGACCAGTTTCATGGAAATGCCGAATACCGTGCCCAATGCCCTCACGCAGGAATTACTGGAAGACAAATACCGGATCGCTTCCCAAACATCTCTTGCCAATTATTCTTTTTACATGGGGGTGAGCAATTCGAATGCGGAAGAAGTGCTGAAGACAAATGCAAGGAAAAAAGATGTCTGCGGTATCAAGATCTTCATGGGCAGCAGCACGGGAAATATGCTGGTAGACAATCCCAACACGCTTGACCGGATCTTCCGGGAAACCGAATTGCTGATCGCTACCCATTGCGAGGATGAAAGCGTCATTAAAAGGAACCTGGAAAGACTGAAAGCGGAAGGAAGGGAACTTACGGCCGCCGATCACCCCCTTATCCGCGATGCCGAAGCCTGTTACGAGTCGTCATTATACGCTATCCAGATCGCCAAAAAATACAATACACGGTTGCATGTATTCCATCTCAGTACCGAAAAAGAAATGCAGCTTTTCAGCAACCTGCTCCCGCTGAAGGAAAAACGAATCACCGCGGAAGTATGCGTGCACCACCTGCATTTTACCAGCGATGATTATGCCCGCCTGGGCAACCGGATCAAGTGCAACCCCGCTATCAAGGCGCCGCATAATAAGGAAGCCTTATGGAAAGCTTTGCTGGATGACCGGCTGGATGTGATCGCGACGGATCATGCGCCGCATACGTTGGAGGAGAAGTACCTCACCCCCTACCCCTCATCACAGGTGGGGAAGGGGGAAATGAGTCCATACGAGCGGGCTCATGCAGGATTACCCCTGGTTCAGCACTCTCTGCAACTCATGCTTCACTATCACCAACTCGGCAAGATCTCCCTGGAAAAGATCGCAGAGAAAATGTGTCACACTGTCGCGGATTGTTTCCGGGTGAAGGAACGCGGTTATATACGGGAAGGATATCATGCCGATCTTGTAATTGTGGACCTGAATCAGTCGTATACTGTTTCCAAAGAGAATATATTATATAAATGCGGATGGTCGCCTTTGGAGAATTTCACTTTTCCTGCATCTGTTACTCATACGTTTGTCAGCGGGCAGTTGGTTTATGGAAACGGGGTATGGAATGAGTCTAAGATGGGACAGCGGTTACAGTTTGAAGGATAGTGGGTGAAGAACCAAGAACCGAAGAAACAAGATCCAAATAAATTAAAAAGAGGGCAAAAAGGAAAGAACCAAATAAATCAGAAAAAAAACAAAAAGTCTCCGAAAATAACAACGAACTCCGGGGAAAACGCTGAGGTGACCAAAAAAGTACACGATAAATTGGGTCAAAATTTAAGGGGATGGCCCAAGAGGAGAAAAAGAAATACGACCTCGAAGATAGGACTGCAAAATTTGCGGAGAGAGTCAGGGATTTTTGCATGAAGCTGCCTAAAAACAGCACGAATGCCGAATTTGTTCCCCAGCTATTAAGAGCCGGCAGTTCACCTGGCTCTAACTATATTGAAGCGAATGAAAGTATCGGGGATAAGGATTTCAAAATGAAGATCAAGACTTGCCGGAGAGAATCAAAAGAAGCTGGCTATTGGCTCCGGCTCGTGGTTACTGATGGTAGTCAGGGTTCAGAAGCCGAACGATCAGCATTAAAGCAAGAAGCCAAAGAATTCGTACTGATCTTCAATGCCATCCTCAAAAAACGTGGTGATGATTGACCATTCGATTTTTTAATTTATAATTTATCTTTTGTAGCTTATTTGGTTCTTGTATCTTGTTTCTTGGTGCTTAGTAACCTATCATGCAAATAGACAAAATCAGCTTCAACGACATCTCCATCTTCCACCAGGAAGAAGAATTTTCCATTTTCCATAAACTCAATTTCACAAGAACCGTTGGCGGCCGCGAGTGGCTGAGAAAATTTTTCAGCGAACCGCACGATGACCTGGAAAAAATATTAGGAACGCAGCGGGTGATCCGGACTTTTATGGAGCATGTGAAAGACTGGCCCACGGGTATCAGCAACGGCACCATACTGGTGATGGAGAAATTCCTGGACTATACCCTGGATCCCATCAGCGAAGCGCCGGCTTCCCTCAATAACCTGACTTATAAATGGCTGCACAGCGAGGACTACTCGATGCTGAAATACTCGGTGGGTCATTTTGCCGATTTTTACCGCGGCATTAGATTGATTGCCGAACTTTTGGAAAATGTTGATCTCCCACCCGCCATCCGGCTCTATATTGACCGCATCCTCGGCATTTTAAAGGAAGAACCGCTGGAGAAATTATCGCTGTCTGAACCCGGGAGAAAATTTTCCACCCGCCAAAACCTCTATTTCGGTTATCACCTGCGGGGAAGGTATAAATCAAACAGCTTTGAACTCATCGATATCTACAGCCGCCTGGATGCCTGGTACTCGATGGCGGTGGCAGTAAAGACCTTTGGGCTTAGCTTCCCGGAATTTGTGGTACAGGAATCGCCGCTGGTGGATGCCAGGGGCCTTTACCATCTTTTATTGCAGCAACCTGTTGCCTATGATATGCAGATGAACCCCCAACACAATTTTCTTTTCCTGACCGGCGCGAATATGGCGGGAAAAAGTACACTGATAAAGGCGGTGGGCTCGGCCGTTTTCCTCGCCCATATCGGCATGGGGGTGCCCGCGGAGCGTATGAGACTCACCTTATTCGACGGGCTGCTGAGTAATATCAATGTGGAAGACAATATCGCCAAAGGGGAAAGTTATTTCTATAATGAAGTGCAGCGGGTAAAGAATACGGTGGAGAAGATCAATGACGGCAAGAAATGGCTGGTGCTGATCGATGAGCTATTCAAAGGAACGAATGTGCAGGATGCGATGAAATGTTCGCTCACCGTTATCAAAGGACTCATCAAGATCAGGAACTCGCTTTTCATACTTTCCACACACCTCTACGAGATCGGGGAAGAACTTAAGAACTACCCGAATATCTCATTCCGTTATTTCGAGACCAATGTAAAGGATGAACAACTGGAATTCAGTTACCAGCTCAAGGAAGGCGTCAGCAATGATCGCATCGGCTATGTTATTCTGAAAAGGGAAAAGGTGGTGGATATGCTGGAGAAGCTGTAAATTCATTGCCGCAACCTCCGCCATGAGAAAGTTCCTTTTACCGGCCGGTTTATTGATCCTGTTTGCCGCGGAGATCCTGCGGGTCTATTTCATTATGCCATTCCCGGGGAGCCAGCACGGCAACACGATCCGGGTGGCCTACTTCCTTGACCATTATATCTTCTTCATCAGGCTTGCAGCCTTGTTGCTGATCGCCGTTGCGGTTTACTTTTCTTTCGGGAAATGGAAGAAATGGAAAAGCGCTTTTTTCATTTTAGGAATGTTGTTTTATGCATTCCTTTTCTATATGGTCAATTATAAATTACTGGCCGGGAAAATGTTTTACCAGCCAAGGAATAAGATACTGGCGGATGCCAACTCGAATAAAGTAAGTTTGGATAAACTGGTCCTTGGTATCATGATTAATAACGAATCCAGGGCCTACCCGCTGGAGATCATCGGCTATCATCACCAGGTACAGGACAGTGTTGGCGGGGAGCCGGTCATGGTCACCTATTGCACCGTTTGCCGCAGCGGCCGGGTATTCAGTCCAATGGTGAAAGGGAAAAAAGAAAGTTTCCGCCTGGTAGGTATGGATCATTTTAATGCCATGCTGGAGGACAGGACCACCGGGAGCTGGTGGCGCCAGGCCACAGGTGAAGCCATCACGGGTCCGCTGAAGGGAACCAGGCTGGAAGAGATACCTTCCAGGCAAATGAGTTTGGGTGCATGGCTGCGCACCCATCCCAATTCACAGGTACTTCAACCTGATCCATCCTTTCTTAATAAATATGCTGATCTCGCGGGGTTTGATGCCGGCACCATCAAAAGCGGGCTGGAGAAAAGGGACAGCGGTTCCTGGAATTTCAAATCATGGGTCGTTGGGATCCGGAATAACAATACCTCAAAGGCCTATGACTGGAACCAACTGCTTTCAAAAAGGATCATTCAGGATTCACTGGCCGGTCTGCAACTCGTTATTACAGTGGAAAATGATAACGCCAGTTTTCATGCCTGGAACCGGGTATTGAACGACCGGTTGCTGGATTTCATCGCAGATAGTTCGGGAATGAAAGATACCGGCACCGGTTCCACCTGGAATAATGACGGTTTATGTATGGATGGTCCCCTGAAAGGCGAACAATTGAGACCGGTTCAGGCCTACCAGGAATTCTGGCACTCCTGGCGGTCTTTCAATCCGGCAACGGCAGTTTATAAATAACCGGCAATAGAAAAAACAAATTCACAGCGGGTGCACAATGACTGCATATTCAAAGAGTCGTGTTACCCCGGGGTTCAGCCTGCAATGATATTTTGTTCCCCCATACAAACTGTGGAAGGAAGGGACCTGCGCGGGATGAGGTTTCTCCGTCATGCCGGCGATGGAGGCATCTAGGCTCCATCCTGCTATAAAGCATACGGCACAGATCCCTCTTTCGTAGGGATGACAACGCTCCCCAATGCATAGACAAGGACACTGAACACCCCCTGTAAACTCCTTGCGCCATAGTTCCCATTGTAGTGATCAAACTACATCCACATATCGTGATTTTCCATTTGCACCCTGCTTTAATATTTGTTACATTTAAGTCGCTTATTTTCAAAAACTGCTTTATGAGACCCCCGATAAAAAATTACCTGGTTTTCTTCCTGTTTACAGCCGGAGCTGTTTGTATACAAACCAATACCCGTGCACAATGCAGCGTTGCCAACCCCGCCGGCTGCTCCTGCCCCACACCCGGTCAAACCAATTGCATGTTATTACCGGATATCACAGCAGGAAAAAGAACCCTTAACAGTACTGCCGGCTGGGCTGAATATAACCAGGCGGCCGCAGCGCCTAACAAGGGTCTTCTGCGACTGGATGTATCCACTCCCAATATTGGCTGGGGTCCCGTGGAGACCATCCCCACGAATAATTATCTATGCGGAACAGATACGCTGTTCAACTTTGTTCCCCCTTCCGGTTTTCTTTGTCCCGATGGCTCTTATCCCAAACGGCTGATCAAACAAAGAGTGTATCAGAAAGCCGGGAACAGCATTCAATTCAACGACCGCGATGCGGGTTGGATGATTTACCACCCTTCGCATGGCCATATTCATATTGAAGGATGGGGGTTGTACACGCTGCGGCTGGCCGATGCATCGATTGCCGATACCCTGCAATGGCCCGTGGTGAACAGTGGCGTAAAAGTAAGTTTCTGCCTGATCGACCTGACCACCTGCAGCGGCGCCCTGGGAGATTGCAAAGACGCTAACGGAAATACGCTTACGAACAGCAGTTTTCCCAACTATGGATTGGGCGGCGGATACGGTTGTAATAATGTCAAGCAGGGCATCAGCGTGGGCAAAGTTGATATTTATGGCCGCCACCTCGATGAGAGTTTTGTGAAGATCCCCTACGAGGCCTGCAACGGTTCTTATTATGTAATGATACAGGTGGATCCCGATAATCATTTCCTGGAAATGAGAGACGATAATAACTGGCTGGCCGCACAGATCCCCATTACCAAGCAACGTACTTCCAATACCGGCGCTTACGCTTATCTATTCAGTAAAAAAGGAAACACCATTTGCCAGGGAACCAGTATGGACCTGGAAGCAAGCGGCGCCAGCAATTATGTGTGGAGCAATGGCGCCACCACGCAAAAGATATCGGTTAACGCACCCGGCCGTTACTGGGTAAGGGCCACCACTCCCTGCGGAACCACCACCAGTGATACGCTGGATATTTTTCAATCAGGCCCGAGCGCGTATCCCGCCGTAACAACAGAAGATACACTCTGTGCCGGTGAAAGAGCCACATTGTACGCAAGCGGTAATGCCCACTGGTATGATGCGCCATCCGGCGGAAACCTGGTCTTTATTGGCAATTCGTTTGAAACAGGAAGTTTGTTCAACAATACGACGTATTATGTGGCCGACCAGCCTTCCGTGCTCAGCGGGAATATGGGACCCGCCACTACCGGTTTCAGCGGCGCTGGTAATTATACCGGTACCCGGAGCGACTATCTCATCTTTAATGCCTTTCTGCCATTCAAACTCAAAAGGGTAAGAGTGGATGCCCAAACGGCGGGTATCTATACCATTCAGTTGCGTGATCAATATGGTCACCTGCTGAAAGAGCAGAATTTCCCGCTGTTGGCCGGTCAGCAGGACATCGTTCTTAATTTCTTTGTACCGGCGGGGCTGAACCACCAATTGGGTCTTTCATCTTCCAGCCCGCAGGCTGCACTCTATTCCAGCACAACCGCATCTACTAATATCGGTTTCCCATATAAGGTAAAGTCTGTTGCCAATATTGTAGGATCCTCCTCCGGGGACGCCAGGTATCCATTCTTTTATAACTGGGAGGTAGAGGCGCTCGCGGAAGCCTGCAATAACGGCCAGCGCAAAGCTGTAACGGCAACAGTTGTTCCTGCTCCTGCTGTTTCCATCAGCGGGCTTGCCGCGGAATACAGTCATGCAGCGGACGCGGTAACATTGACAGCCACTCCTCCCGGTGGCACCTTTAGCGGCAACGGGATAACCAATAACCAGTTCCACCCCCGGCTGGCGGGTATCGGCACACATATCATTACCTATACATACAGCAACGGGTATTGTACCGCGCAGGATGCCAAACAAACTTTCGTGAAGCTCGACAATTCCCTGTTGCGGGATGATTTCAGTGTCCAGTTATGGGATCACCCCGGGCAGCGGCCCTTCCTCTGGGTGGTGAGCAATGAACTTTCACCTGTTGAGATCAGCCTGTTCACCGCAACCGGGCAGTTGCTGCAAAGAATGGAGAAGACGGTTTACCCGGGGGGAAATTATGTTCTGCTTGACCTGAACGGCTATCCCAAAGGGCTTTACATCATCAATGTAAGGCTGGTGGTGAATGGTAAGATGAAATCGATCAAAATGATCAAATAAACATATTGAACTTACGGTTAAAACCTGCAGGCGGCTCCTGCAGGTTTTTTAGTTTTTTCTTACCAAACAAACCGGTAACTTTTCGAAAATTTATCTCTGTGAAATCATTCTTTTTCCTGCTTTTTTCCTGCTATTTTCTAACAGGGTTCACTCAAACTAAAATGGATATCCTTCATTATCGTTTCGAGATCGAACTGAATGACAGCAATGATACCATTAACGGAAAAGCCACCATAACCCTGCGGCTGCTTGAGCCGGGAAATGAAGTGCGTATTGACCTGGCACCCGTGAACACAAACGGGAAAGGCATGAAGAGCGGGATCGTTGAAGGAAATGCGGTGAGCGGTCATTCCAGGTCCGGTAAAAAATTGATGGTCAGTTTAAATAAAACCTACCCGGCAGGAGATACGATCCGTTTTACTGTCGGCTATTCAGGTATCCCGGCCGACGGACTTATCATCTCTAAAAACAAATACGGTAAGCGAACTTTTTTTTCCGACAACTGGCCCAACCGGGCTCATAACTGGCTGCCCTGTGTGGATGATCCGGCGGATAAGGCCCCTGTAGAATTCATTATCACTGCCCCGGCGCACTACCAGGTAGTTTCTAACGGGATCCAGGTTGAAGAAAGCAATTTACCCGGCAATAAAAAACTCACGCACTGGAAAGAAGATGTCCCGTTGCCCACGAAAGTGATGGTGATCGGTGTGGCGGAATTCGCCGTTCAGCAGGCGGGCTCCATCAATGAATGTATTCCTGTCAGCACCTGGGTATTCCCGGAAAACAGGGAGAACGGCTTTTATGATTTCGCCATTGCCAGGGATATCCTTGCCTGGCATGATAATTATATCGGCCCTTATGCCTATAAGAAACTGGCCAATGTACAATCCAAGACCATGTTTGGCGGAATGGAAAATGCCGGGGCTATTTTCTATTTCGAAGATGCCGTAACCGGCAAAAGGGAAGAAGAGAACCTGCAATCGCACGAGATCGTTCACCAATGGTTCGGCAACCACGCCACGGAAAAAAGCTTTGCCCATCTCTGGCTGAGCGAAGGGTTTGCCACCTATCTCACGCATGTTTATACGGAGTCAAAGAAAGGCACTGCTGTCCTCAACAGCAGGATGCGGTCCGACAGGGATGTGGTACTTGAATTTGTAAAGAACCGGAAGCGGCCGGTTGTTGATACTACTTCCAATTTCATGCAGTTGCTTAATGCCAACAGTTACCAGAAAGGATCCTGGGTGCTGCACATGCTCCGGCGTGAACTGGGAGATTCGGTCTTTCACACCATTATCCGAGATTATTATGCAACCTACGCTGGCAGGAACGCTGACACAAAAGATTTCCAGGCTATAGTTGAAGCCCATGCCGGGAAAAAACTCGATCGCTTCTTCCGGCAATGGTTGTTCACCCCGGTTAATCCCCAATTGGATATCAGCTGGCGTTACCTGCCGGGCGGGAAAAACATAGAAGTTACCGTTAACCAGTTGCAGGATTCTGAACCCTTTTCGTTTCCGCTAGAACTCGAACTGAATTTTTTACAGGCAACACCTCGCGTTATAAAACTGCTCATCAATAAAAAGACCGAAAGCTTCACCATTCAAGCAGGCACAGGACTTACCAGTATTGTCCCCGACCCCAATACTTCGTTGCTGGCATCGTTTAGTGTCACGGGGAAATAACGGTAACGGAGCGCTTTTTCCCCCTTCCGCCTTTGTGTATTGTGGCTAACTTTCCCGCATGCTGGTGAAGACATTCGGAAGCGCCGTGTATGGTGTGGATGCGATAACGATCACGATCGAAGTGAACTGGTTGCAGAATGGTAAGGATCCGATGATCGTAGGATTGCCCGACAATGCAGTGAAAGAAAGCCTGCAGCGGATCGAGAGTACCTTCAAGACCAACCAATACGATGTACCCCGCACCAAAATTGTGGTGAATCTCGCCCCGGCGGATATTAAAAAAAGCGGGACAGCCTTCGATCTTGCCATAGCCCTTGGCATACTGGGCGCTTCCGGCCAGGTGACTAACAGTGAAGCGCTGGCCAATTATGTTATTATGGGTGAACTGGCGCTGGATGGTGTGATCCGTCCCATCAAAGGAGCTTTACCCATTGCGATCCAGGCAAGAAAAGAAGGATTCAAAGGGCTGATTGTTCCGAAAGCCAATGCGAAAGAGGCAGGCATGGTCAATAACCTGAACGTATATGGCGCCGCGCATATCAATGAAGTGATCGGTTTCTTTGAAAAGGAAGAATCAGGACTGGATCGGGTGATCATCAACACTAAGGAAGAGTTCTTCCATTCGCAATACGATTTTGAGTTCGATTTCGCAGAAGTAAAAGGACAGGAAAATATCAAAAGAGCTTTGGAGATTGCGGCTGCCGGCGGACATAATGCCATATTGATCGGTCCACCCGGTGCAGGGAAAACGATGCTGGCGAAAAGACTGCCTACCATCCTACCGCCCCTTTCGTTACAGGAAGCGCTGGAAACAACCAAGATCCATTCTGTAGCGGGGAAGCTTCCCGAAAACTCCACGCTGGTTTCAAAACGTCCTTTTCGCTCGCCCCACCATACTATTTCGGATGTTGCACTTGTCGGAGGTGGCGGCATTCCCCAGCCCGGGGAAATATCGCTGGCGCATAATGGAGTATTATTCCTGGACGAACTGCCGGAATTCAAACGAACAGTGCTGGAAGTGATGCGCCAGCCGATGGAAGAAAGAAGGGTGACGATCTCGCGGGCGAAAGTGGCGGTGGACTTTCCCGCATCCTTTATGCTTATTGCTTCGATGAATCCCTGTCCCTGCGGATTCTATAACCATCCCGAAAGGGAATGTTCCTGTCCGCCCGGGTCAGTGCAGAAATATCTCAACAGGATCTCGGGTCCGCTGCTTGACCGGATCGACCTGCATGTGGAAGTGACCCCGGTCGCGTTCAGCGAACTTTCCTCCGCCAAGACACAGGAAAATTCAGGTTCCATCCGCGACCGGGTGATCAAAGCAAGGGAAGTTCAGGAACTACGTTACAAGGATAACCCGGGCATCTATTGCAATGCGCAAATGAGCAGTAAACTGCTCAAGGAGATCTGCGTCATCAGCCAGGTTGGCGCTACTTTGCTGAAAACCGCCATGGAAAAGCTGAACCTTTCCGCTAGGGCCTACGACCGGATCATAAAAGTATCCCGCACGATCGCCGACCTCTCTCAAAGCACAGACATTAAACCCGAACATCTTGCTGAGGCCATTCAGTACAGGAGTTTGGACAGGGAGGGGTGGGCGGGGTGAGGCGGGAGTTAGTAGTTAAGAGTCAGGAGTCGGGAGTTCGGAGTCAGTACCCTACTACACTTAATGATCCTCAATCAACAGACTCTGACTCACGACTCACGATTCACACCTCACGCCTCTGCTATATTGTCATTTTTCCTGAACTTGCCCGATGTTTGTACCTTGCCCCTGATTCAAAGCCGCAATAACTCTTAATATGAAAATTCTTCTTCATTACCTGAAACCCTATAAATGGCTGGTGGGCCTGGTCCTTGTACTGGCTGCCATCAATATCGGTTTCTCCCTGATCGACCCCATCATTTTCGGAAAATTGGTGACCCTGGGGAGCTACCACCAGAAAGTGGAGCCCCTGAGCTGGAATGAATTCCTGTTCACCAATAAAGAATATATCGATTCGAGTGTTCAGATGGAAGCTTCCGGTACGATCAAAAGGGTGGAAAAATTAAA
>CAZEZE010000027.1:0-10517 GCA_964516445.1 uncultured Chitinophaga sp.
CCATGATCTGGGGTTATCCCGGCAGCACCAACCGCTATGAAAGTTCCTACGGCATTAAACTGGCCACGGATATCAATAACCCCACGCTGGTAAAACTGCGCGACATGCGGCTGAAATATATGTTTGAAGAAATGAAGAAGGATCCCAAGGTAAAGCTGCAACTGTCTTCTTCCTACGCGGGGATCGCGAACTACTGGAAGTTCTATGACGGCGAGACCAAGCAATTGCTGAAATATGATATCTACGGTCAAAAGAAATCTTTTGAAGAAAAATTTAATGCCTGGGCAAAGAACAAACCGGAATATGCAAATATCCTGGCTGATTATGGCAAGGCTTATGAAGCGTGGAGACCCTATGCCGAACACCGCCAGTATATCAACGAAGGCATTGCCGGTTCCCCGCTGATGGGTTTTGCCGCTTCCCTTTTGCAGTTAGAGGCGCTGCTGGTAAAAGCCGGTACCCCGGCTGCAGATATTAAAAAAGCTGCTGAGGCTGCCAATAAACAAAGAACGGCCTTTCTCGAAGAAGAGAATAAAGTATCGGACGAGCATATCGTTGCCTCTGCTACCCGCATGTTCTACGAGGATGTGGTGAAAGAGCAGCATCCGATCGGTTTCTACGGAGGGCTGAAAGACAAGTACGGCGCCCTGGATGATGACGCCACCTATAAAAAATACGCGGCGGAGATGTTCAATAACACGATGATCTTTAATGACGCGAAGTGGAATGCCTTTATTGCAAACCCGGATGCCAATACCCTGCAAACGGATCCTGCTTTTGCACATGCCAGCAGCTTCTTCACTAATTATACGAGCAAGTACGGACCCCTGTTCCAGCAATTCAATGCCAGGAATGCTGAACTGGGCCGGCTTTACCTGAAAGGCATCATGGAAATGGACCCGGTAAAAGCCAAAATGATGTACCCCGATGCCACATTCACCATGCGGGTGAGTTACGGCAATGTAAAATCATACCAGCCCCGGGATGCTGTATTCTATGATTATGTGACCACTTCCAGGGGTTTGATGGAAAAATACAAGGCGGGTGATTATGAATTCGATCTCCCGGCCAGGCAGATCGAGCTGCTGAAGAAAAAAGATTTTGGCCAGTACATGGATCCCACCCGGAAAGACCTGGTGATCGGTTTCATCACTACCAATGATATCACCGGCGGCAACTCCGGTTCACCGGTGATCAATAACCGCGGGGAACTGATCGGGCTGGCTTTCGACGGCAACTATGAGGCGCTGAGCCATAAGTTGGCTTTCGACAAGGATCTTAACCGCACCATTTGCGTGGACATCCGTTATGTATTATGGTGCATCGACAAACTGGGCGGCGGAGCGAATATTATTAAGGAATTGAAGCTGATGAAGTAAAAATGTGAGAATGAGGGTGGACTTACTATAGGTTTCCTTGCTCTTTGCACTTTATTCTCTATGTGATGTGTTTTTTGATATGTCACGCAGAGGGCTCGGAGGACGCAGAGATAATTTTTTCCCCTGCCTCGGCTTTTCATTTGAGCTCCTGATTAAAATAACAAGCAGCCAATACTAACTCAACAGCCACCTGTTATCTACGGGTGGCTTTCTTTTTTCAGAGATAGAATACCAAACCCTATAATGGAGGAGTATGCCAGCATTCTCCGTGTCTTCGTGCCTCCGTGTCTCCGTGGTTCAAATAAAAACTTTTTGAAACACAAAGGCACCAAGGCACAGAGACACGGAGATTCAAATGCAAGAGTCTCCCGCAGCGATCGCCGCGAGAAATAAAATCAAACAGAGTGCAAAACCCCCTTCCTTCTTATTTTCACCGATTAATCCTTAACATTGTAATCCGATCATCACTTGAAAAAAAGCAGTTGCATACTGACCCTTTTCTGCCTGTTGCAATCGGCTGTATTCTCCCAGTACACCCGTTTCAGCATTGCCACTGACCTGAGCCTGCAGCACAGTTTTAAAAAGGAGCAGCGCTTTACGGTGATCGGGCAAACCGTGCACGCGCATTTTCACCTTACCCCAAAAGAAGGGATCTATGTATGGTTTGCCTACTATTCCAATGGGAAATTCAGTAACAACATAACCTCCACGGCCAAATCGCCGCTTACCACACCGCAACAGATAAGTTATGTGAACAATGCCAATATGCGGCTGAAGAATTTTTCAGTGGGCTGGAAAAAATACCTGAAGGGTGCGGCTGATGTGGAAAATGGCTGGAGTATCTATGCCTATGCGGGTTTCGGGCTCCTGCTGGGTCGAATTGAAAATTCCCATTCGGTAACTATTGATACGGTGGAGTATAACGTACCCGTGATCAGCGGGAGGGCCAATTTCAAGCGCCTTACCATCGATCCCGGCCTCGGTTTTGAAAAATACCTGGGCGGTGACCTTTATCTCTATGCCGAAGGAAGGTTATGGGTACCGACGGATGGATACCCGAGCCGGTATATTTATGTAAACGAGAGGGCGCCGTGGACGGGGATGTTTGGAGTGGGATTGAGAGTATTGTTTTAGGCCTCCCGTTATTAAGTTCCAAGAACCGAAGATCCAAGCTCCAAAGAAGCACCAAATCAGAAATTAAAACCAGACCCTGTTATTACAAGGGTCTGCTGACTTTTTATTTTGCGTAGTTCTAATTTATTAAGTTGTTTTTGTACAACGCTATAAGTAAATCCGTGATAAAGGAAGGAAAATTAAAAACAGCGGAGGCTATTTTGGATTTCTGATTTGGTGCTTCTTTGGATCTTGGAACTTGGAGCTTTTTTGGATCTTGTTTCTTCGGTTCTTGGTTCTCACTAATACTTTACATCGAATCTCCCTTCCGTCACTGAAATCGTCTGCGCCGCATTCACCATGTTCTGGGCATTGAACTGGAAAGTGCCGGAAGCGATCTGGGCCGTGGTGTCCAGCCGGGTGATCGTAACCGATCCGGTTTGCGCTGCTGAAGTGATCCATTCATCGAGGGGGTTGAGACGGCGTTTTACATGGTAGCCATAGCTGGTGGGACCGCCCGGGTAATTTGTATTGGTATTCATGGAATATGTACCTGTACCTGTAACACCGAAGATCCGGAGTTCGAATTCTGTTTCGGTAGGCGAAGATGACAGGTCCTGTGCCGTAATAATTAACACATTGCCCAGCAACCGGCCTACCAGTTTATCGTTATCCGGAAGACCGGCAAATCCCCTGGGCACCCACATTTCCCCGTTGAGTTTCAGGCCAAATGTATTGGCGCCGGTTTGTGTGGCCGGGGGCAGTTCCGTTACTTCTTTTTTACAGGAAAGGAAAACAAGGGTTAAAAGGCTGATGGCAAAGGCTTTTTTCATATAAATGGATTCAGGTTATAAACGTTTTTTCGGGCTTTTTGGTATGTAATGCAGAAATCATGCTACGAATAGTCGGAAAGTCCGAAAGACGGGAAGTCGGGAAGACATTCTCTGAAAATTTGGAACTCCATTACGCTATCCCGAACTTACATTCTTCCGGACTACTAAACTTCAACAGCAATGGACAACTTCCTCACCATTTCCCATATCGAACTTTATAAAATGAGTATTCCGCTGATCGAGCCCTTTACTACTTCGCTGGGAACCGAATATTCCGCCGATAACGTGCTGGTGAGGATCATAACGGAAGAAGGCCCGGTTGGTTTGGGCGAATGCAGTCCCTACATGCCCATTAACGGGGAGAGCCAGGACACCTGTTTTATTGTAGGCCAGTATTTTGCAAAGGCCTTTATCGGGAAGAACCCGCTTGACATACCCGGATGCGTGGAGTTGATGGACAGGATCATTTACGGCAACAGCAGCATTAAGAGTGCCTTTGATATCGCGCTGTATGATTTAGCGGCGCAGCATGCCGGACGACCTCTGTATCAATTTTTGGGTGGTGAAAAGAACAAGATCATTGTCACAGATTATACCGTCAGCATTGGCGAACCCGATGCCATGGCAGCCGATGCACTGAAGATCAAAGAGCAGGGATATCCTGCCATCAAGGTTAAGCTGGGAAGGGACGGGAAAAAAGATGTGGAGCGGATCCGGGCCATCAGAGCAGCAGTAGGAAATGATATCCCCATCCGTATCGATGCCAACCAGGGCTGGAAAGTGGGGGAAGCGATTGAAACCCTGAATGCGCTCAGTGAATTTGACATCCAGCACTGCGAGGAACCGATAGCGCGATGGAAATTCATGAAGCTCAGAAAAGTAAAGAAGAACTCCCCAATTCCCATCATGGCCGATGAAAGTTGCAGTGATGACCATGACGCGGAACGGCTGATCGAACTGGGCGCATGTGATTATTTCAATATCAAACTCGGAAAATCCGGTGGTATTTACAAAGCCCTTAAGATGGTGAAGATGGCGGAAGAGGCCGGCATCCGTTTACAGGTAGGCGCCATGCTGGAATCCCGTATCGGGATGACCGCCTTTGCGCATTTCTCGCTCTGTAGTCCAGCGATAGAGCATTATGATTTTGACACGGCACTTATGTTCCGCGAAGACCCGGTGACCGGAGGTATTCAATACAAGCCAAATGGTGTGGTAGAAGTGCCGGATACGCCGGGGTTGGGCGCAACAATCAGTGAAGGGTGGTTGGGAAAGATGGAGAAGTTTGTAGTATAAATTTCGTGTTTAAACGTTTCTAATCGTTTACAATTGATGAAGTGATTTGTATTTGCGAAATAGTTTTGTTTCTTTTATTTGGCTGATTTTCAACAGATGCATCAAATTAATCGGTAAAGCAATTTCGTATATTTATTAGTTGGCTGAAATCAACAGCGATTACAATCAAGAGTCTTTTTCTTTATGAAATATTTGATTCTGCTTTTTCTTTGCTTTTATTCATTGAATAATTCCTTTGCTCAGAAAGCTACATATAGGGATTCAATTGACATTGAAGTAAAACTATTGAATAAAGACAATAAAGTTTATCACGAAAAAGACAGTGCGGGGTACAGACATTACTATTATCATAAAACTAATAAGCGAATAGTGAGCATCATTTACTTACCACCAGATAAGCGCTCCGCGTATTATTATGACTTTATAAATGATCATTTAGTTAGGGTTCGCCTTCAATTGCCTTATTCTATGAATCCTACCGCTATAGGCAAACCAATGAAGGCTGTATATTATTTTCAAAACAATATTCTAGTTGACAGTGTTGAAATAAATTTCCCTGCAATTAGTCTGAACAATTATACAAAGCTTGGACAGGATTTACTTGACAGAGCAAATGGACTTTTAAAAAATAAATAACACTGTGAAGTCAAAATTTGACTTCAGCCAACAGTGGGTTTTGCGCCAGCGGCTGACGAGTAAAGTCAAGAGCAGTTTTCAAATCAAATTCACCGCCAAGCTGACGAATCTCAGATGATCGCCAGTACAAATGCCCGGCTTTTGTATCTTTAATGAGCTGACGCCAGGGGCTGACCGGCTCCGGAAGCCGCCGGCGCAAAGCCCCAACGTTTCCCCCCAATTTAAATTCAACCAAACCCATCATCAACCGCTATGCCCCTCCCCTCCCAAATAGCCTCCCAGCTCCGCGCCGTGCATTTCGGCGGCAACTGGACATCGGTCAATTTCCGTGACACGCTGATTGACCTGGACTGGCAGGTCGCCATAAAAAAAATCGACAACATGAACAGCATCGCTACCCTGATCTGTCATGCCACCTATTATGTGGCCGTGCTGCTGAAAGTATTGCAGGGCGGACCACTGGATGCGAAGGATGAATACAGTTTTCAACTGCCGGTGATTCATTCGCAGGAAGACTGGGGCCAAATCCTGGCAACCGCGTGGAAAAATGCGGAAGAAGCGGCGGCGCTGATAGAAAAGATCCCTGAAAGTAAATTAGCTGAACCCTTTACGGATGAAAAATACGGCACTTATTACCGGAACATGGCGGGCATTACTGAACACCTGCATTACCACCTGGGGCAGATCGTTTACCTGAAGAAGCTGATATCCGGGTAAGGCCGGTAAACGCAGATTATAATTTTTCTGCACGAAACATAAAAAACCGCAGCCTCTGCGGCTGCGGTTGCACTACACAGTTATGACAAAACGTATTGGAATTTAAAGATCAACGTACTCGTAACGGTAGGTGGAAAGTTTGTCCGGCTGAGCGGGTTTCAGAAATTTTGTCCTGTATTCCACGGACAGTGTGTACTTCCGCTCATCCGTCACCCGTCCCATACATTCAAAGATGTAATCGTTCGTTACCAGCGCGCCCTGGTAACTGGCATATAATACCTGGGAAGAAACCGAATAGACCAGCCAGGTTTCGGGCTCAGGTGAAGTGAGGGAACTCACTGTTTCCCGGTGCCGCGCCAGTAGTTCGGGGTCGGCCACAGCGCTATACTGTGATTCATTTAATAGCTCCAGCGCTGGGCCGTTCACAACAAACACCTTTCTGGCCGCCAGCAGGCCGCCATTATAACTGTATTCCCGCACTATCGTGGGCACACCGGTTGTATCGTAATCCCGGATTCGGATGACTCGGGCCGGAACCGCATCATCGTATTCATACTTTGAATCCTGCGCGAAGATCCCGAAATTGATGAATCGTGATCCGGTGATTCGGCCCGAAGCGTCTTTTACAAACACCTGCTCCGTTTTGAGAGAGCCGTCTGCCTTAATATGCCTGACACTGGCAAGAATCCCGGCCGCGTCGTATGCATACTGCAACCGGTAGGATACAGAACCATCGGGCAGGTAGTAAACAACCCGGTCGATCTTTTTATCCGGGCGGTAATAATAGCGCTCGAAAGGCGTGCCATCGATATATACAGCGGAGATCCGTTTTCCCTTTGCAGGAACCGGTAAGTCATTTTTGCTGCCGGAACAAGATCCCAGCAGCAGGATAAATACCAAAAGAGACAGGTGAACATACTTTTTCATCATTGATAAGGTTTAATAGTTAATAGTCGATGATTGTTCAATACGGTGTGAAGATACCCGCGGGTATAGCCAGGGTCGCAAAGATGATTATCCTGCGGCCACACCCGCTTATTTTGCGGTGATCCCTGTAACAACGTATCGCCCATTCACTACATATCCTTTTACTTTATAAACCTTATATATTTTATTTACCCAAACAGAATACTATCCTGCATATTTCTTTTTATCTTACTGATTCTATTTAAATGATGCCTACAATGAAACACCACAGCCTGCAGACAGAGATCGATGCCAGCTACCTCTACCGGAAACTGGCCGAACACGAAGAGGACCCGACCATTGTTAAAGTGTATTCGCAAATGAGCGATATTGAAAGAAGTCATGCCGAAGCCTTTGCCAAAAAAGCGAATGTTCCCCTGGAAAGCCTGTTAAAGCCGTCCTGGAGGGCAAAGACACTGAACCTGATCGGGAAGATCTTCGGGTACGATTATGTACTGGGTCACCTGATGAATACCGAAAAAGGACTTTCCAGGGCGATCATCGAAACCAAGAAAAAGCATAAACAGGTAATAACGGGGAAGGAGTCCATGCATGTGCACATTCTACGTACCATTCTTGAAAAGGAAGAAGGGGTAACCGGGGCGCAGCTTTCTAAATTTGAAAAGAGCCACCGTTCGGTTGGCGGCAATGCGATCCGGGCGGCGGTACTGGGCGGCAACGACGGGCTGGTCTCAAATTTCAGTCTCATCATGGGAATTGCCGGAGCTTCCGCCGGGCAGGAAGGCGTTTTACTGGCCGGGCTGGCCGGATTACTGGCGGGTGCTTTGTCGATGTCATTGGGTGAATGGATCTCTGTCAAAAGCTCACAGGAATTATATGAGAACCAGATGCAGATCGAAATGGAGGAACTGGAAACAAATCCTGAAGGGGAAGAAAAGGAACTGGCCCTGATCTATATCGCGAAAGGAATACCGGAGGAACAGGCTTATAAAATGGCCACTGACACAATGAAGGATAAGGATTATGCCCATACGGTGCTGGTCAAAGAAGAACTCGGCATCAATGCGGAGGAACTGAAAGGCTCCGCTGTTGAAGCGGCCGTGTATTCATTTATCATGTTCGCGATCGGCGCCATCATACCTGTTATTCCCTTCCTGTTTACCGGCGGTACCCGGGCGATCGTCATCAGTGTTGCCATGAGCGCGGTCGGACTTTTCCTGATCGGGGCGGCCATCACGCTGTTCACGGGAAGGAATGCCTGGTTCTCGGGTTTCCGCCAGGTGATATTTGGTTTGGCGGCGGCGGCCATTACATTCGGAATCGGTAAACTGATCGGTGTAGCTGTTTCCTGATTAATTAAAAGTGAACATGTGAAATGGCGGTAGACGGCAAGTAGGATTGTACAAATTTCATTTACTTTTGACCACTTTTATCATGCATGACGCAGCCTGACAAACCTCATACAAAACGGGTCATCATTATAGCAGCCCCGTCGGGGGCCGGCAAGACGTCGGTGGTGCGTCACCTGCTGAAGGTCATGCCCGGGGAATTATCTTTCTCCATTTCCTGCGCTACACGCCAGCCGCGTAACAACGAAAAAGACGGACTGGATTATTATTTCATCAGCGCCGATGAATTCAAGGACCGCATCAACCGCCAGGAATTCGTGGAATGGGAAATGGTCTATGCCGGGAAATATTATGGCACCTTGAAATCGGAACTGCGCCGCATATGGGACCTGCGCAAAACACCGCTGCTGGATGTTGATGTTAAAGGCGGATTGAATGTGCAGTCGCAATACCCCAAACAATCCCTTTCTCTTTTTATAGAACCCCCTTCCATCGAAGAACTGGAGCGCAGGCTGAAAGCCCGGGGAACGGAATCCCCCGAATCCATAAAGGCGCGTATCAGCAAGGCCTCATACGAGCTCACTTTTAAAGACAGGTTTGACCATATCATCGTCAACGACAGGCTGGAAAGGGCTTGTGAGGAAGCGGAGGTTTATGTTAAGGCATTTCTTGGTTGATTAGGCTTTAAAGCACAAATTGTCACACAGATTAACCTGGCGTAGACGAGCTCACAGGTAAAACCAAGCCAACAATTGGAGTCTTTACACTCCAGGACCCAATTAACCAATCAACCAATTAACCAACCTCCCCAACTGTATGACAATCTGCAATCTAGGTCCCAATTAACTAATTAACCAATCCACCAATTAACCAAATCGCACTTCGCTGATTATCTTCGTATCATGATCTCCGTGAATACGATACTGTTCTTCCTCCTTACCCTGCTTCTGATGGCCTTTTTTGCCGGTATAGAAATGGCTTTTTACAGCGCCAACCGGCTGAGCCTGGAGGTGAAGAAAAAACAGGGTGGTACTGCGATGAATATACTCTCCCGGTTCATTGAATCCCCCGCCCGGTTCCTGGGAACTACCATGATCGGGTTCAATATTTTCCTTGTATTTTTTTCCCTGCAGATCAGCACCGTGATGAGCCCTGCCTGGGATTATATCGGTCTTGATATGACCTATGTGCGGCTGGTGGCAGAGATCGGGCTGGCCACATTCGTGGTATTGTTGTTCGGGGAGTTTATTCCCCGTGCCTTTTTCAGGGCGCACAGTAACAAACTGCTGGTCCGGCTCACCTACGTGTCCGATTTCTTTTACCAGATGTTCGCTCCCATAGCTACCGGGCTGATCGATCTTAGCGAATGGTTGCTGAAATATGTTTTCAATATCCGGCTCGACAAGCAAAAAGAACCGATCAACCGCAGCGACCTGAAGAACCTGTTCCAGCCAAAGGGGGAGGATGAAAGACAGGAACGCAATTCACAGTTGCTGGAGAACGCGCAGGAACTGCCGAAAGTGAAGATCCGGCAATGCCTGGTGCCTCGTAAAGAGATCGTAGGTATCGAAAGCAATGCCAGCGTGGAGGAGCTGAAACAGCAATTCATTGAAACCAAGCTCAGCAAACTGGTGGTCTATGAGAACAATATAGACCATATCATCGGTTATGTACATCAGCTTGAGCTTTTCAAAAGACCAGCGACCATACAATCCGTATTGCTGCCCATTCCCGCCGTACCGGAAAGCATGAGCGCCAGCGACCTGATCAGCAAATTCACAAAAGAACGGAAAAGTATCGCCTGGGTAGTGGATGAGTTTGGCGGCACCGCGGGTATCATCACCATGGAGGACGTCCTTGAAGAACTTTTCGGGGAGATACAGGATGAATATGATACCGAGGAATTCGTGGAGAAACAACTGGCCGAGAATGAATTTATGTTCTCCGGTCGCCTGGAGCTGGATTACCTCTCCGAAAAATACGGTTTCGAATTCGGTGAAGAGGAGTCAGAGACCCTCTCGGGTTATATCATCAACTACTACGAGACCATCCCCCGCCTGAAAGAGCGCATCATCATTGATGATTATGAATTCGATATTATCAATGTAAGTGATACGAGGATTGAGACAGTGAAGATGAAAAAGCTGAAGTGAGAGACGTGAGACGTGAGGCGTGAGGCGTGAGTTGCGAGCTGCGAGCCTCGAGTTGCGAGTTGCGAGTTGCGAGAAGGATCCTAACACTTTGGGCCCCCATTGCCTATTGCCAAT
>CAZEZE010000027.1:10617-11689 GCA_964516445.1 uncultured Chitinophaga sp.
ATTGCCTATTGCCAATCCACCACCTATCTTTGCGACACTCACAACCATGGCACTACTCGATTTTCTGGGAAAGCGGAAACAGCAGAATGAACAGGGAGGCGAAATGTCTTTTATCGACCACCTGGAGGAACTCCGCTGGCATATCATCCGTTCGGTGATCGCGATCATGATCGGTGCCGTTGTGGTCTTTATTTTTATCCGGGATATCGTGGATACCATACTTTTTGGCCCGACCGATAAGGATTTCATCTCCTACAAATGGTTCTGCGATCTCAGTCACTGGATGGGACTGGGCGATACGGTTTGTGTGACCCCCGTGGATGCCAAATTCCAGAGCAATACCATGACGGGGCAGTTCATTTCCTCCTTTACCATCGCTTTTGTGGGAGGGTTGATCGTGGCCTTTCCTTATGTGTTCTGGGAATTCTGGAAATTTGTGAAACCGGCCCTGTCGGCAAAAGAAAAAAAACGGACCCGGGGGATCGTATTCTGGGTCTCCCTGCTCTTCTTCGCTGGCGTTTTCTTTGGCTATTTCGTTCTTACGCCCTTTATGGTGAATTTTTACTTTAGTTATACGCTGAGCGATAAAGTGGTCGTATTTCCCAATTTCTCGGATTATCTCGAAAACCTTGTTTATACCACGGTGGGAATTGGCGTGCTCTTCCAGATGCCCCTGCTGATCATGGTTTTGGCTAAAGTAGGCTTTATCACCGCTAAATTCTTACGGAAATACCGCCGCCATGCCCTGGTGATGATACTGATCGCCGCCGCCATCATTACCCCCACTACCGACCCCTTTAGTCTGGCTATTGTTACCGTGCCGCTCTACCTCTTATACGAAGCCGGCATTACCATCGCGGCCAGGATCAACAAAAGGCAGGAGAGGGAGGCGAAAGAGTGGAGCTAGCTGACTGTTAGGAGTTGGGAGTTGGGAGTTAGGAGTTAGGAGTTAGGAGTTAGGAGTCGGTTTCCGAAAGCGCGAAGTTTACTAACTTTACACCCGGTTTATTGCATTGACTATTGACTATTGACTATTGACTATTGACTATTGACTATTGACTATTGACTATTG
>CAZEZE010000027.1:11789-14404 GCA_964516445.1 uncultured Chitinophaga sp.
CTATTGACTATTGACTATTGACTATTGACTATTGACTATTGACTATTGACTATTGACTATTGTACTGTAAACTCTAAACGACCCACTCCTATCTCCTAACTCCTAACTCCCAACTCTCATGCATTCTTCCTTTGACCTCAGCAAACCCATCGCCATCGGCAGTGACCATGCCGGGTATGATTATAAAGAAGATCTTATCTCTTTCCTGGAAGGGAAAGGACTGGCATTTGAGGATTTTGGCACCCACAACAAAGACTCAGTGGATTACCCTGATTTTGCCCATCCTGTTGCTTCAGCAGTGGAGAATGGCAGGGCGGCTTTTGGAATTCTTATTTGCGGAAGCGCCAACGGGGTGGCCATCACGGCCAATAAACACCAGGGTATCAGGGCGGCGATCTGCTGGGGAGAGGAGCTGGCTCAACTGGCCCGGGAACACAATAACGCTAATATCATTTGCATACCGGCCCGTTTTGTCAGGGAGGGTGACGCCGAGAAAATGGTGGCCCTTTTCATTACCACGGATTTTGAAGGCGGCCGTCATCAGAAAAGGGTGGAAAAGATCGCCTGCTCCTGAAAAAAACCGGTCATCCATTTTTAAACCCCCCTTTCCATAAAGGGGTTTATTTTTATTGCATTATATACAAATACAATTATATATGACTGTAAAACAATTGATCGTCTTTTCCGTATTCATTTTACCGTTTGTGGCGACGGCGCAGAAAAAAGATAAAGCAGCGATGAAAGCGGCCGCCAGTATTACTGCGGAAGACATGAAAAAACATCTTTACATCATTGCCGGCAAGGAAATGGAAGGAAGGGATACTCCTTCACCGGGACTGGAGAAAGCAGCTGATTATATTGAGGCGCATTTTAAAGCATTGGGATTGCTTCCCGGGAACAAGGATAGTTATCGTCAGTATTACCCGCTTTATAAAGATTCGTTGATCGGATCGTCACTAAAGGTGAATGGCACTGCATTCGAATTGAATAAGGATTACCAGCCACAACCCAATAATTACGCCGCGGAAATGCGTTTTTCTGAAGCCGTGTTCGCGGGTTATGGCATAGTAGACGGGGAATTGCGGAATGATTATAAGGAGCTGAAAGTTGCGGGCAAACTGGTGATTATCCTGGATGGCGCGCCGGCAGATTACAAACCCTCACAGGCCGGAAGGAATTCGCCCGCAAGCGCCTTTGGTAAAATGGAGGCGGCCATGAACAAGGGCGCTGCCGCTGTGATGATCGTTTATGGAAATTATCCGCGCCGGGGAGGCACCGCTGCCGGTAACTGGAGCATGAACGGCGGATACAGAACATCACAACCTCCTTTCACCTTTACCATTTCGCCGGATGTCGCAGCAACAATCATGGGGGAGGACGGGAAAGAGATTTTCAATAAAGCAAAGGCCGGCACCCTTTCGTCAAAGTCGTATCCTGCACAGATCGATATGGGCTATGCCAAGACTTCCAAAGTAACCCAGGTATCGAATGTACTGGGATTGCTGGAGGGTACAGATAAAAAAGAGGAGTACGTTGTACTCACAGCGCACTACGACCATGTGGGTAAAAGAAATGACACCACTATTTATTACGGGGCCGATGACGATGGCAGCGGTACCACGGGCATCCTCGAACTGGCGGAGGCCTTTGTAAAAGCAAAAGCTGAAGGCAAAGGTCCCCGCAGGAGTATTTTGTTCATGACGGTAAGCGGGGAGGAAAAGGGATTATGGGGAAGCCGTTATTATTCTGAACACCCCGTGTACCCGCTGGAAAAAACAACGGTTGACCTGAACATTGATATGATCGGCCGTATCGGCACCGAATACCTGAAAGACAAGGATTCCTCCAACTATGTCTATATCATCGGTGATGACAAGCTCAGTTCCGACCTCGCACCTATCACGGACCAGGTGAATAATACTTATATGAAAATGAAACTGGACCGGAAATACAATGATCCCAAGGATCCCAACCGGTTCTATTTCCGCAGCGATCATTACAATTTCGCAGAGAAGGGCGTTCCCATCATCTTCTATTTTAACGGCACCCATGCGGATTACCACCGTCCCACGGATACACCTGATAAGATCAACTACCCCCTGATGGCGAAACGGGGACAAATGGTCTTTTACACTGCCTGGGAAATGGCCAACCGGAACGATATGCTCAAAAGGGATATAAAGCTGGAGAAGCCGAAAGGGTTTTAACCCCCTGTCCTTACCCCCTGTCCCCCTAAAGGGGAGACTTAAATCGACAAGTCATTATTTTTTTCGAAAAGTAAAAAAGCATAAAGACTCCAACTAGGAGTCTTTATGCTTTTGTAAAATATACTACTTGAATGAATATGTGGCCTAAGTCTCCCCTTTAGGGGGACAGGGGGTGGGGCCTCACCACCCCAGCACCCACGCAAATATCAGCGGCGCCACAATGGTCGCATCGCTTTCAACGATGAACTTGGGAGTATTGATATCCAGTTTGCCCCAGGTTATTTTTTCATTGGGAACGGCCCCTGAATAAGAACCATATGAAGTAGTACTGTCGCTGATCTGGCAGAAATAACTCCAGAAGGGAACATCATGCCATTCCAGGTCCTGGTACATCATCGGCACCACGCA
>CAZEZE010000028.1:0-14364 GCA_964516445.1 uncultured Chitinophaga sp.
GCACCAACAGCGACCAGAGCATGAAGTGGAAGATCAAACGAAAAAGCAACGACGAACTGCGTCAGAATTTTGTGGACATGATCGCCGAACAGATAAAAGTGCTGGGCATGAAACTTCCGGATGATCAGCTGAAATGGAATGAATCAAAAGGGCATTATGATTTCGGAGAGATCAACTGGGATGAGTTCTGGCAGGTGGTGAAAGGCAACGGACCCTGCAATAAGCAACGGCTGGATGCAAGAAGAACGGCCTGGGAGAATGGCGAATGGGTGAGGGAGGCGGCAGCTGTGTATGCGGCTAAACGAAAGGCAAAGAACCAGGCTGCCTGAAAAAACAATAATCAATAATCAATTTTCAATGAATCCAGGAATTAGATTATTCTACTACGGCGATATCCCGGAAGAAAAGGGTGGCGGTAAAACAGAAGCGAAAACTTCCGGCCACGACTGGCCGCTCTGGGAGGTATTCATCCGCAGTAAAAGCGGGCTGGATCACAAACATGCCGGAAGCCTGCACGCCGCGGATGCGCAAATGGCAATAGAGAATGCCAGGGATGTTTATACCCGCCGTATGGAGGGCGTGAGTATCTGGGTAGTGGAGAGCAAATACATCACCGCTTCCAAACCCGAAGAGGCGGGAGAATTATATGATCCCGCAATGGATAAGATCTATCGTCATCCTACTTTTTACAATTTGCCGGATGAGGTGAATCATATGTGAAAGAGGAAAGCTGCGAGTTGCGAGCTGTGAGCTGCGAGCAGGAAACCATAAACTATGAGATTCCATTCACCATTGACCATTCACCATTGACCAAAAAATACAATGAGCGCCTTAATCGATTATACAATTCATCTCGCCGACAACAGCCTGATCCTCGGTCAGCGTAACGGCGAGTGGTGTGGCCACGGCCCGGTGCTGGAACAGGATATCGCCATCACCAATATCACGCTTGACCTGGTGGGACAGGCACGTAGCTTTTACCAATATGCGGCACAATTGAAAGCCGACGGTTCCACAGAAGACACGCTGGCCTATCACCGGGCAGAAAGGGAATTCAACAATTGCCTGCTGGTGGAACAACCTAACGGCGACTGGGCGCAGACCATTCTCAGGCAATTCCTTTTCAGCACGTACCAGTATTACCTCTACCAGTATTTACAGGAATACAGGGATGATACCATAAATGCCATTGCCGAAAAATCACTGAAAGAAGTGAGTTATCACCTTCGCTGGAGCAGTGAGTGGGTGATCCGCCTCGGTGACGGAACCGGAGAAAGTCATCAGCGGATCGAAAATGCTCTCACAGAATTGTGGCGGTATGCGGGTGAGCTTTTCATTCCCGCTCCTTATGAAAAAGAACTGGGCATCGATGTCTCCGCCCTGAAATATCACTGGTCGCAAAAGGTCAGGACTATTTTTGATGAGGCTACTTTGCCTGTGCCCTCCGGTGTATACATGCAGGAAGGCGGTAAAACCGGTATTCACACCGAGCACCTTGGTTTTATCCTTACAGAACTGCAATACCTGCAAAGGGTTTACCCCGGTTGCGAATGGTAATCATGAAAACTCCTTCCATCGATAAAAAAGCCCTCTACGCCTACCTGGAAGAGATCAAAGACCCGGAAGTACCGGTATTATCCATCATCGACCTTGGAATCGTCAGGGACATTATACTGCATGATGACGAACTGGAAGTGATCATTACCTCCACCTATACCGGCTGCCCTGCCATGGATATGATCGCGACCCAGATCAGGATCGAACTGGCAACCCTGGGTTTCAAAAAAGTAAAGATCACCAATGCCATCAGTCCGCCCTGGACCACCGAATGGATGAGCGAAGAGGGGAAAAGAAAATTGAAAGAATACGGCATTGCGCCCCCCAACCCCAGGCAACAGGTTTGCAGTGACACGCTATTCGCGGCTGATGAAGCGGTCCAGTGCCCCCACTGCGATTCCTGGCACACGCACCGGGTGAGCGAATTCGGGAGCACCGCCTGCAAAGCTTTATATCAGTGTGACGACTGCAAAGAGCCGTTTGATTATTTCAAGTGCCATTAGCAACCGGAATAATTATCTTCGTTACCTAAAATTTATTGCATGTCTTCCATTCTCTTTGAGATAAAAGATACCGTTGGCTACATCACCCTCAACCGGCCCGACAAGTTCAATTCCTTCAACCGCGAAATGGCATTGCTGATGCAGGAGAAACTGGATGCCTGTACCGCCGATGCGGTGCGCTGTGTATATATCAGCGGTACCGGTAAAGCTTTTTCTGCGGGGCAGGATATCAGTGAACTGGTGGGAGAACATAAAATAGCAATCAAACAGATCCTCACGGAACATTATAACCCCATCATCTCCCGGATCAGGAAACTGGGCAAACCGGTGATTGCTGCCGTCAATGGCGTTGCCGCAGGAGCAGGCGCCAATATTGCCCTTTGCTGTGATATCGTGGTGGCCGCGCAATCCGCTTCCTTCATACAGGCATTCTCAAAGATCGGTTTGATACCCGACAGCGGGGGCACGTATTTCCTCCCGCGTTTGGTAGGCTGGCAAAAAGCCTCTGCGCTTTCCATGCTGGGTGACAAAGTAAACGCCACTGATGCGGAGCGGATGGGCATGGTGTACAAAGTGTTCGAAGAGGATGTTTTTGATACAGAAAGTAAAAAAATAGCCACTACGCTTGCCGGAATGCCCACAAAAGGACTTGCCTATACCAAGCAATTGCTGAATATGTCTTTCAGCAGCAACTTTGAAGAACAATTGATGGAGGAAGATGTGTTTCAGCAAAGAGCCGCTTTAACGGAAGACTATAACGAAGGAATAAATGCCTTCCTGGAAAAAAGACAACCTGTGTTCAAAGGAAAATAACGCCGCATATGAATCCTGAAAAAGACAAACTGGCCCGGGATGTTGTTGCCCATATGATGGAGCATGACCTGTTCAGCCAGTGGCTGGGGATTGAAGTGCTGGAAATTAAAGAAGGGTACAGCAGGATCCGCATGACCGTAAGAAAAGAAATGGTAAACGGGTTTGGCATCGTGCATGGAGGGATCGCCTTTTCCCTGGGCGACAGCGCTTTTGCCTTTGCCTGCAACAACAGGAATGTTTTGTCGGTGGCGCTTGATACGGCTATCAATTTTACTAAACCTGTTCATGTGGGTGATGTACTTACCGCGGAAGCCCAGGAAATACACAATGGCAGAACAACCGGGCTGTACCATATCCGCATCAGCAATCAGAAAGATCACGAAGTGGCATTCTTTAAAGGGCTTTGTTACCGGACGGATAAGAAGCTGGTGGGGGGAGGTAATTAAAGTATAAAGAGTTTATAAAGTATATAAAGTAAATAAAGTATATAGAGTTTTAAAAGTTAATAAAACGGGTAACGTGTTAATGTTTTGATTATGGGGATGGGAAATTTCGGGTTTGAGGAATTAAAACTTTGGAAAAAGTAAGGGATTTCAAAAAAGAGGTCAGTGCCCTGGCCCGTGCTTTACCGGTTGAAGAAAAATACAGGTTAACTGATCAACTGATCCGCAGTTCAGGGTCTATTAATGCACTCATCACTGAAGGGCATGGAAGATTTTCCTATCACGATCAAATACATTTTTGCATCCATGCCAGGGGGTCATTGACAGAAACGGTGAACCATTTGATTGATGCCTTTGACGAGGGTTTATCAGCGGGGAAATGCTGAATGAACTAAAATCAAAAGCAAAGGAAATCGAACGTATGCTCAACGGCTACCTCATCTTTCTCCGTAAAAAAAGGGACGAACCAAATAAAAAAGGCGACTCCCGCCTTTAGTAACTTTATTTACTCTATATACTTTACATACTTTATATACAATAAAACCAATCACCAGCAACATGATCTACGAATTCAAAGGCTACCGTCCCGTAGTTCACCCTTCTTCCTTTGTTCACCCGCAGGCGGCCGTTACCGGCAATGTGATCATCGGGAAAGATTGTTATATCGGGCCGGGCGCCGCTTTAAGGGGCGACTGGGGCCGGATCATCCTGGAAGACGGCTGCAATGTTCAGGAGAATTGTACGATCCATATGTTTCCGGGTATTACTGTCTTGCTGAAAGCAGGCGCGCATATCGGTCATGGCGCGATCATCCATGGCGCCGTGATAGGGAAGAATTGCCTGGTGGGAATGAATGCCGTGATCATGGATAATGTAGAGCTGGGGGATGAAAGCATCGTTGGCGCGTTAACCCTTATCAAAGAGGGAGAAAAAATACCCTCTCGGAGTTTACTGGTGGGTAACCCCGGGAAGATCATTAAAAAGGTAACGGATGACATGTTGCAATGGAAAACGGAGGGAACCCGGATTTACCGGCAATTGCCCCAGGAAATGGCCAAAAACTGGAAAAAATGCAGGCCGCTGACCAGGGCCGGCAAGAAAAAAGAGATTCAGCCAACATCTTTTTTAAGTTTAAAAAGCAGAAAAAAGGGCGGTTTTTGATAAAATAGTTGCAAACCGCTTGCATTTTCGAAACCCGCTTACTATTTTTACTCCCCTTCTCAATTCAATACCTCCCAAAGACCTTAGCCAAACTTCCAACCTCCCTACAGGAAACCCCTGAGTTTAACATCCTGTTGATAGCCGCTATTCCATGCCTTGGAAACCAGTTTATCCCAAACTGTGTAATCTATTATTATTTATAAAACCTAAGAGCATGAAAAAGTTTACTTTTCTTTTTTTATTCGCCTTCCTCGCGAATTTAATTCTCGCCGAAACCGCCTTCGGGCAGATAACTCCGAGAGCAAGTTCCTCGAACTCAACCACATCTAGCACCTTAACAATCAACAATCCTGGCGGTCTTGCCGTTGGTGATGTTATGTTTGCCAACATTGTCCAGGGCGATGAAAATACTCAGGTATTGTCCAATGCTACACGTTCCGGCTGGACCCTGGTAAGGGGAGCACAGTTTGGAATAAACGGCACCGATAGCTGGTGGGGTACTGTTTTGTATAAGATCGCCGATGCCGCTGATGTTGCAGCAGCAAGTTTTGTGTTTACATTAGATGGTGACGCGGATGCAACAGTTGGTGGTATTGTAGCATTTTATAATGTGGATATCAACGGGGGTGTCGGACCAACGGGTACGGGTGTAGGTCCTTTTGATGTTGCCGCAGGAACACTGCAAGGAACTGGTAATTCAAACAGTACAACGATAACTGCCCCGGCTATTACAACCAATACAAATAATGCCGCGGTAATTATGTTCGGTATGGGTGGTGATAACAGTGACATTACAAACTGGTTAACACTGGCCCCGGGGTCATTAACACTTGCAGAAATACTGGATGCAAATCTTAACAGTGGGATTGATGAAACGGCTGGCGCAGCATGGGCTTTATTGCCAACAGCCGGCGGTACCGGCACAGGTAATGCAACTTTTACAAACGATCGTAACGGTGGCGTAATGGTTGCATTGAAACCCATTACTTCACAAGTAGCAGCCCTTGTACCTTTTGCAACCATCTCTTCACAAAATATTGCCGCCGGCGGTTCTGTTAGTTTTACGGCGATGGCATTGAATTTCGGCGGAAGCGGAAATTATAGTTACCAGTGGAATGCCCCCGGTGCCACAATTCCCGGTTCAAATCCAAGCATTAGTGCACTGCCTTCAGATCCAAAAACACTGACTTTCCCGACAGCCGGTACTTATTCAGTTGATGTAACAATATCCCGGACCGGAGCAACCACTAAAATTACAAATACCATAACGGTGAATGTATATGGCGCCCCTTCTGCACCCAATTTATGGGCGATCAATGGTACAAACTCAAATACCGTTTCAACGTTTTCGGTAAACGGAGGTTTCGATTTTGGCCCTGGCCCTACTTCATTGTTCACAATGGGCGCCGGTACCCCATCTGCTGCGCTTGCCTTATCGGATAAACCAACTCCATCAACTGGTTATTTCTACTGGTTGACCAATACAAACAATAACGGTACAGTGAACGTTTATGGGTCCACTATTGCGGGCGGAACGCAAACATTCATCGGTTCCCTGGATGTAAATGGAGGAAGTAATAATAGCCTTGGTTTTGTACGTATCGGCATGAGGGGAGATGGTACGGCATGGATACTGGCGGGTGACGGAACAACATTATACCTGGCTTCTTTTAAACCCAATGGTGTTACCGTAAATGCATCACTGCCACTGGCTGATCGGCTTGCTGTTGTTGACGCCAGCGTACAATTGACAGGCGGTTCCGTGGCCACTTTCCAAAACGGTGACCTTTGTTTCGCCGGTGACGGAAATTTGGTGGCCCTTGCTAACAGCGGAGGAACTACCCAAATATTTACAGGATCACCCAATGGTGCCAGTACTGTCCTCGTTAAGAAATTTGATGTTCTGGATCAAAACAGCGCCCCTTTCAGTGGATCAGTAAATGGTATCGCCTTTGACTTTTTCGGTTCTTTATATGTTTCCGCTTCCTCCGGACTTTATTACATCGACAAGAATACGGTGGATGGACCTGCAGCAACGATCAATATTTCCCAGGTATGGGCCGGCAGTGGTTTAACAGACCTTGCTACCAATTTCTTCCCGTTCACGATCGTTACTCCGGTTAAACTGACAACCTTCACTGTTACTAAACAGGGCAGCAATGCCATACTGAACTGGACAACAGCTTCCGAGATCAATTCAGATCATTTTGAGATTGAAAGAAGCTATGATGGAGTGAATTTTGTATCCGTTGGGACAAAACTGGCGGCGGGCAACTCCTCAACAGATATTCATTACAGCTTCATAGACCCGATCTCGATTTCATCAGGTATTATCTACTACAGGATCAAAACCGTTGATTTTGACGATACAGAAAGCCTGAGTAAGATCGTAGCCCTTCGCCTGAACGGCGGTATCGTGAAGAACTTCACGGTTTACCCCAATCCGTTCAGCAGCGACCTGAAAATCGAAATGGAATCGGCCAAAGACGCAGCCATTACTGTTCGCATCAGCAATGCCCTCGGGCAGGCTGTGGTAAGCCGCAACATGCTGCTCCAAAAAGGAAATAATGTGATCGTATTGTCCGCTGAGCTTGCAGCTTTGAAAGCAGGAATGTACGTTGTGGAAATAATTGATGAAGACGGAAGACAAGCCCAGAAGATCATCAAACGCTAAATGCTCAGGGTTTTATACCTTGAACCCCTCTTGCCTTCGTGGCGGAGGGGTTTTTTTATGCAGGCCTGGTAACAATTGATTGAATCTCATCCTGTATTAATTTTACAAAATAAGTTCCGGCCATACTTGCATTTTGCGGTTTTTTGCAATATCTTTATACTCTCTTTCGCCTATCCAATCTTCTGGAATATCCTCTCTGACTCTGATTAAGCACCGTCTGCTATTGACAGCAGTACGATCTGAATTTAACATCCTGATGAGACCTTTTTCCATGCCTGTTTAAACTACGGTTTGCGGTTATCGCAAGCGCCATTTTTTTAATTTTTAAACCTTGAAGCATGAAAAAGTATTACCTGTTTTTCCTTTCGGCCGTATTGGGTGTCTCATCCCTTGCCATAGCGCAGCCCACTCAGCCTCCGGTCCCGCTTACCTGTAATTCCAACAATTGTACGCCGGCCACTTCAGAAACCTGTCCTCCCGGCGGTTCAACCGTTGTGACCAATTTCCAGAATGCCACGCAGCGCTCCGGCGCAAACCCCGGATCGATCGGCGCAGTGTACAGTTTTTATAATGTTGCCACCATCAGCGGGCAACAGATCAATGTTACTGTAACCATTGACGGACAATCGAACTGTGATATGACAGGCGCTGAATTCGATATTGACGATGATGCAGCAACCGACCAGGCAAATGTCAGTATCGCCAGTTTCTTTGCTCCCCGGATCACACCTGATTTGAGCCTTGCCGGAACCGACAGGAGGGGGTACGTTCAGTTTACCATCCGTTTTTATGTGGGCAATGGTGTTGCTGGTGAGCAATGGCCGGGAGATTATACGACAGTTCCGGGTAGTGGCGGCCTCCAGGGCTTAAATTACATACATTATGATATTGACGGATCCACCGTCGGTACAGGCGGATGGTTCAGGGAAACCGGAGTGGTACAAAATGTTGTCGGCTCTGTGATCAATGCTGATGTCTCCACCGAACTGGCTCCTTATACATATGCTGATGGAGGAAACTGGAAAGGTTTTGCAGGTTCTGTTTGCGAACGTACCGGTGTATCCCGTTGCGCCCAGGTTGCTGTGGCTGCCACCTACTCCACCCCTCAAACGCAAATAACTTTCAGAATGGGTTATGATTATAATTTCACGACTTCAAACTTTAATCAAAGACCCACTCGCCAATACGGCTCCCGCTTCGGCTGCTTCAGTTTCCCGTCGCAGATCCCCCTGCCGGTAAAACTGATCAGTTTCACAGGTACGTATAAAAACAATAATACCCTGCTGAACTGGACGGCCGAGAACCAGGTTGATTTCGCGGGTTATGAGATCGAAAGAAGCGAGGACGGTATCACCTTTAAAGGTATTGCCCTTGTAAACAAACAGGGAACCGGCCTGGAAAGACAACAATACCAGTACACGGATAACCTGGCCCAGGCCAATGGCAATGTATATTACTACCGCCTCAGAATGATGGATATTGATGGCAAATTCAATTACAGTAATGTCATTATGATCAGGAGGGATGGAATAAAACCCGGCCTTTCGATCAGCCCCAACCCCATTATCAGCGGAGGGGCCGCCACCGTGAGATTTGAAACCTCCCGGAAAGGAACGGTTGAACTGCGGATCGCGGATATGAGCGGGAAAGTGGTGCTGCGCCAGCAAAACATTGTATTTGAAGGGGCGAACAGCGTTGCCATCAATAACCTGAACCGGCTTCAGCCCGGCATGTATATGCTGCAGGTAATTGACGGACAGGAAATTCAAACGACCAAGATTTCCATCGCCCGGTAAATTTTTCCAAAAAAACCAACTATAAAGACGGCGTTACTGCCGTCTTTTTTTATTTACAACCGGCCATCACAAGGATCAGCGCTCCCTAAAAAAATTCTTCCGCGACTTTCAAAAATGATGTAATTTAATCCTGCTTTATCCACCCGGCCCGTTTCGGGTGTAAACCTTAAATATTTAGCTATGAGAAAAAATCTACCCCTGTTAACCTTATTTTCCGGGATCTTTTTACTGGCCGGCAGCCTGGCCGCCCAGCAACCCGACCGTTTTGCCTATGCCATAACAGACATGCAGCCCAGCGGCGCCAACTGGAGCTTTCTCCGCAAACTTAACCTGCAAAACGGCGAATACAGCCAGGTATTATTGCAGGGTTCGGATGTAAATGCAACGGCTTATGATGCCGCCACCAAAAAACCGGCTGCGCCGATGACAGACGCCCGCTTCGGTCAATGGGTCAATGCCCCCTTTGGAACCGGCGTTGCGGCGATGGCCTACGATAAAAGAAACAACAGGCTTTACTATACGCCTATGTTCGTTGACCAGCTCAGGTATATTGACCTGAAGACCATGAAGGTCTTCTTCGTGAACGACCTGGCCTTCACCGGCAAACCAATCAAATCCTCCGACCAGGGCAATATCGTTACCCGCATGGTGATCGCTTCGGACGGCAACGGGTATGCCATGACCAACGACGCCACCCAACTGATCCGTTTCAGCACGGGTAAGAAAGCAGCCATCGTTGACCTCGGCGCTATCGTGGATGATCCCGCCAACAAGAATATTTCCATTCATAATTCCTGCAGCAGCTACGGGGGCGATATGATCGCCGATGATGACGGGAATCTCTATGTTTTCTCCGCCCGTAACAATGTTTTTAAAATAGACCTTGAATCAAAAGTGGCCAAATACCTTGGCGTAATATCGGGTTTGCCTAACGGGTTTACTGTGAACGGCGCCGCGGTGAATGATGAGAACCGTGTGCTGGTGGCCAGCGCCGCTGTTCAGGCCGGTTCCTATTTTACGGTAGATATGAAAAGTCTTGCCGCCGCTCCTTACGCCATAGCCGGCACGGTATGGCAGAGCTCAGACCTGGCCAACAGCAACCTGCTGGTTTCCGGAAATAAAAAATCTGCCGAACCCATTGAACTGATGCGCAACCGCCCCGCGGATGCCATTGAAGCAAGCAGGGTCAGCATCTACCCCAACCCGGTAACGGATAACCAGTTTGTGATACAGTTCGGACAACTGGAGCCGGGCGCATATACCATACAGGTAACCGATGTTACGGGCCGCCAGGTATTGCAGCAGTCTGTAAATGTGAACAGTGAAATGCAGGTGCAAAAAATTAAACTGAATGCCTCTTCATCAAAAGGAGTGTACCTGGTGAAAGTGCTCGACGCATCCCGCAGGACCGCATTCAGTACCAAGATCGTCGTTCAATAAACAATGTTTCCGTCGATAAAAATGCCCTGCCGGAACCGACGGGGCATTTTTATCTGCCCTTCTGCCGCCAGACCTCTTTTACCAGCTTCGCAGTGGAATCAAAATCGGGGCATTTACCATCCCCGCCGCCGGTGAATCCGCCCGAAGGTGCGCAGATCCTCTTACAACTGTCATCATAGACAATATTGTAAAAGTCGCAGCAGTCGGCCGTGAACAGGTACACTTTCTTCCCCTTATAGGAATATTCATCCACCCGGATTGGTGTGGTGGGTGGTGTTTCCCGGGAAGCATCATCGATCAGTTTTTGGACACAGGCCGGAATTGCGGAGATATCTTTCTTAACCTCTTCTTCTTTCTTTTTTTCCTTATTACCGCAATCGGTGGCGGTCAGCAAAGGAACCGCCATTAATAATAATAGAAATCGCATAAGTCGGGTGTTAGTGATCACTAAAGTATATTTTTGCAGCTTCACACAAAAATTCAGTTTTGGAGAAAAGCAATTTTGTTGACCAGATTCGCATTTTCTGCCGCAGCGGGCACGGGGGAGCCGGGAATAAGCATTTCATGCGCAATAAGTTCACCGCCATGGGCGGACCCGATGGCGGGGATGGAGGCCGGGGCGCTCATATTATACTAAGAGGAAACCGTAACCTCTGGACCCTGCTTCATTTACGTTATTATAAAAATGTTCTGGCAGAGGATGGTGAGAAAGGCGGTGCCAATAATTCACATGGAAGGGACGGCAAGGATATTATTATCGAAGTGCCGCTGGGTACTGTGGCACGGGATGAAGAAACAGGTATACAGGAAGTGGAGATACTGGAAGACGGGCAGGAAGTGATCTGGCTCCCGGGGGGCAAGGGCGGTTTGGGGAATTCTCATTTTGCCACTGCTACCAACCAGGCTCCCGAATATGCGCAACCCGGTCTGGATGGAGTTCAGGGTTGGAAGGTACTCGAACTGAAAGTACTGGCCGATGTGGGACTGGTGGGATTTCCCAATGCGGGCAAGTCCACCCTGCTATCGGTTATAACGGCAGCCAAACCCAAGATCGCCGATTATGCATTCACCACCATCACCCCTAACCTCGGTATCGTGGAATACCGCGACGGAAAAAGTTTCTGCATCGCCGACCTGCCCGGTATCATCGAGGGCGCTGCCGAAGGAAAAGGACTGGGACACCGGTTTCTCAGGCATATTGAAAGAAACGCGGTGCTTTTATTTCTTATTCCGGCCGACAGTAATGATCATAAAAAAGAATTTGACATCCTGGTCAGCGAACTGGAACAGTATAACCCGGAACTGCTCAACAAACAATTCATCATCGCCATCAGTAAAAGTGATATGCTGGATGATGAATTGAAAGCAGCTATCGAAAAGGAGCTGCCGAAAAACATTCCGCACCTTTTCATTTCTTCCGTCACCCATGCGGGGCTGACAGAATTGAAGGACCTGCTGTGGAAAGTGTTGAATGAACCAGTCGATTGACTTGTGATAAAGCTCCAAGAACCGAAGATACAAGAACCAAAAAAGTTCCAAGTTCCAAGCTCCAAATAAGCACCAAATCAGAAATTAAAAACAGACCCTGAAATTGCCAAGGCCGTTTCATTATTTATTTTTGCGTAGACTCTTATTAAGTAAGATACTGGAAAGACGCTCGTTAAATTCATGCAATAGGCAAGGAAAATAAAAAACAGTGGAGGCTATTTTTGATTTTTTAATTGGAGTTTATTTGGTTCTTGTCCGAAGGACTCCTTCGGAGGATCTTCGGTTCTTGGTTCTTTGCAACGCAGTCTTCCAATTAGTAAGCCCGCCCAACAGTATCACAAGCCGCCTTCAGCAATGAGTTCCCGTCCGGGGCATCCTGCCATTTCTCCCACAGCATCACCCCGTTGGCAATATCCTTGGCCAATTTAGCTTTTCGTTTAACTGTATACTGCCCGTTATAATAGATGGTGTAGTTGGTGAATCCGCCTGCCGTTACAACGGCTGAATCATATTGCGGGTTACCGCCCTGGGCAAGGATCGTTTTATATGTAAGCACCGTATTGGTTTGCGTGATGCCTGAAGGCCGGCCATATGCCGGCAATCCCAACACACACTTAGATGCCGGCATTCCCCGGGTGGTCAGCCAGTAATTCAGGCATGTTTGCGCCAGCGCGTAATCGCTGTGATGTTTGTACGGTACCGAAGTGCTGAAATCGTCATACGCCATCACATTGAACATGTCTACATATGGAAAGATCTCGTTGCGGATGGCATCTCTTGCCCCGCCGGCATATTTTCCCGCTGTGATCGCCGCGGATAAATAATAACGGCCATCACGGTGAAGTGAATCAGACAACTCTTTCATCAATGCGGTAAAAGTCAGGTCGGTGCCATTGGCCGTTGTCGGATATTCCCAGTCCATATCAACCCCGTCAAGATCATTTATCCTGACGGCATTCATGACCTGTTTGATGAAATTATTACGACCCGTTGCGGTGGCTGCCATATTGGTAAAATAGGTTTTCCCGTCGCCGGAACCATCGTTGATGCCGAGGAAGACCTTTGCGCTGTTGGACCTTGCCTTATCCCGTACCGCGGTAAGGGTGGCCAAAGGAGCGGAGGGAGCAGACAGGCCACCGGCACTGTTAACTGTGTAAAATGAATAGACCACCACATTTGTCATCCGGAACTTCACATCGGGTACGTCAGCCAGGCTCCTGTAGGAGGGAAAATAACCAACGACATAATAACCGAAGGGGGCTGGTGGCTGAATGATGGCAGCGGTGAAAGAAGAAGCCGTTGAACTGCAACCGACCGTTCCGCCGCTTGCATTTTTCGGCTGAACATACCAGTAAAGTAGCTGGCTCGATTGAAAAACGGGAACTAAATAATTATAACTTGTACCGGAAACATTGGCCGCGATGACGATTGCGGTTCCAGCCGAGGCGCCGAGATAGACATCATAACCGGTTGCACCACTAACGGCTGACCAGGATAGAGAAATGGTGGTCCCCATATTTACAAAAGCTCCGTTGACCGGGGCTGTATTGGCCGCGCATCCCGGTACCGGCGGTGGCGGGGGTGCGGGGGCATCGCCCTTCTTGCTGCATGCGGTCAATAACAGTGTCAATGAGAGCAAAACGGCTCCCAACAGCCTGAGATTCATAAGCAATCAATTAGGGCATTAAGATAATGTATTTGGCGAAAGTTCAGTTTTTTGGTGCCCCTTTTTACGTAGGTTTGCTGACTAAATTTTCTGCTATGAAGAAGTATTTCCTGACGATCATTCTTGCATTTGGTTTGTTCTTTAAATCCTTTGCCGATGAAGGTATGTGGCTTCCGCTGCTGCTGGGGCAACAGGTTTATAATGAAATGGTGAAAAAAGGATTAAAGCTTACCAAGGATCAATTGTACAACATCAATAAACCTTCGCTGAAAGATGCTATCATCATCTTTGGCGGCGGCTGCACCGGCGAGATCGTCAGTGCGGAAGGTTTGATCTTTACCAACCACCACTGCGGTTATAACGCTATCGCTTCGGCCAGCACGATGGAGCGTAATTACCTTCAGGACGGTTTCTATGCACGCAATAAGGGGGAAGAAATTCCCACAACACTATCAGTCCAGTTTCTTTTACGCATTGAAGATGTTACGAAAGAGGTAATGGACTCACTGAAAGGTCTTTCCGGTGCGGAGAGAGTGCAAAAACAAGGAGTTGTTCTTGCAGCCATCAACAAAAGGATGAGCAATGCCGATCAGAATATCGAGACCCGCGTCAGCTCCCTGTTCAAAGGCAACCAGTTCCTGGCATTTGTGTACCAGCGATACACGGATGTACGGCTCGTGGGCACACCTCCCGAAAGTGTGGGTAAGTTCGGCGGCGATACCGACAACTGGGAATGGCCCCGTCATACCGGCGACTTTTCCGTATTCCGCGTGTATACCGATGCCAAAGGCCAACCGGCCAAATATGCCGAAGGTAATATCCC
>CAZEZE010000029.1:0-3994 GCA_964516445.1 uncultured Chitinophaga sp.
CTTACCTCAATCCCGAACCATGCCGGAAGGATAAGTTCAGGCCGGTTATAATAATAGTAATCCAGCCCGTCGAATGTTTTTTTGGCGCTTTCGTTTTGAATCCGGGGATCAAAATTTCCGCGGGCGGCCAGCACATCAGCCTTCGCCATACCGATCCGGATATCCGCCTGCATAGCTGCCGGGTGGTATCGTTTTACAATTTCCGTTACCTGCTGCAGCGACAGCGTTTTCAGGCTGTCCTGGCCGGTGCTCTGCAAAAAGATAGTTGTCGCGATGCAAAGCAGCATCATATATTTAAGTGATCTCATTTCTTCTCTTTTTGTTTCACCTGGTTATTCTTGTAGAAATCCGGCGGGAAACCGTTGATATTGCGCCAGAGTTCGTACCACACCGGTACATCGCTGAGGAGTGCGATACCCTGCGCCCCTGCTCCGATCTTCAGTTGTTCAGGCCATGGTTTATCTGCGGGATCCTCTTTCACCAGGATCCGGAAATTTCCGTTCGTGCTCACATTATTTTCTACCACTACGATCTCGCCGCCAAATGTTCCGGAAGATGCGGCCGGCCAGCCGCTGAATACAATGGCCGGAAAGCCATCAAAAAAGAGACGTACTTTTTGCCCCGTAGCCAATAGGGGGAGATCCAGCGGTTTGACAAACATTTCCACAGCATACTGAATTTTATCCGGTACGATCTCGGCGATCATATCCCCGTCTTTTACAAATTCACCGATCCCCGCTTTTTGTGCCTTTACAACCTGCCCGTCCTGCGGGGCGAAAACATAGTACATGCCATTACGGATCGAGTAGCTGGCAAACTGATTTTCCAGTTTCGCGATCTCAGCCTGACCTCCCGCGATCTGTGTGAGCGACTGGAATTGTTCGCCCTGCACTTTGGCTACTTTTTCAGCATTTTCCTGCAGCAGCGCATTCATCTCAATCCCTGTTATCGTAAGATCCTGGCGGCTGTTGGCCAGCTTGTTTTCCGCGACGATCTTTCTTGCCATCGCCTGCTGGTATTGCTGGTTCCGCAGTTCCAGCTGGGTGAGAGATACCAGCCCGCTGTCGTACATCGCCTTCTGGCGGTTGTACTGTACCGTATAAATGGAAAGGTCATTTTTCGCGGCTACCGTCTCGGCACTGTCGGCCTGTACTTTTAACTGAAGCTGCGCCAGTTTATTCTGAAGTTGCTGCAGTTTCAGCTGCAGCGCATTTTGCATGGCTGTGATCTGTTGTTCGGCTGTACCAAGTTTATTCCGGTAATAGCCGATAGAAAGTTGTTTGCCGTCCAGCTGTTCTTTTGTTCGCTGCAGGAGATCTGGGTCCAGGTAGTCTGTTTTTACCTCAGATAATTGAATTATCGTATCGCCGGCACGAACAAAGTCCCCCTCTTTTACATGCCATTTCATGATCCTGCCGCCGATGATTGCATTAACCTGCTGAGGGCGATGCTCCTGGAAAAGTGTGGTCACCGAACCACGGGTACGTATATTTTGTGTCCAGGGGAGGAAAAGGAACAGGACAAACAGGCCCACGCAGAGATAAAACCAAAGCCGGACCCTGCTTTTCCGGTTATACCGGTATATGAATGAGTAAGATTGGTAGGTTGTGTTCATTTGTTTGATTACAATTTTCTTGTGATAGAAATAATTTCCCCGCCCGAACCCAGGGTGATCTGCTGGTTGCAGTGAGCGGCAAATGCATTATCATTTGTAAATACGATTACCGTGGTATGTTCAAGCTCCGCCAGCAGTTTTATGATCTGCAACCGGTAACGTTCTTCAAAATTTTGCCAGGGTTCTTCGAGCAGCAAAAGGCGGGGTTGACAGACCAGGGCCCTGACCAGCAGGATCCGGTGCACTACATTTCGGGGTAATCGTTTACCGGTGGGATCCAGAACGGTATCGAATCCGTTCTTCAGCGTAGCGATAAAATCGCTGAGACCTGTTATACGTGCATACCGGATCACGGTCTCCGGGTTGATCTGTTCACTCCCCAGCACTATATTTTCCCATAAAGTGCCGTGAAAGATATCTTGCTGGCCCAGTAATACACCCATTTGCGCCCGAAACGATTCGAGGTTGTAGTTGCCGGCGGGAATATCATCCAGCAGGTAAGCGCCCTTGAAATCGGGATAAGCGCCTGCCATCAGACGTAACAGGGTGGATTTTCCGGAACTGTCAACACCACGGATACAAATCTTTTCTCCCGCACGGATCTGAAACGAGATCTTTTTCAGGACTTCCGTTTCTTCAGTATAGCCAAAGCTGACCTCTTTCATTTCCAGCTTCAACCCTTTTTTCAGTGAAGGCATCCGGATCGCACCGGTTTTTTCTGCCGGCTGATCAGTTACTGCCGCCAGTTTTTCTATCGCGGTCAGTGTATCGTAAACGCTTCCCAGGTTCATGATCAGTTTTTCCACCGAATTGAGCACCAGGAGGATCACGATCTCCGCGGCAATGAATTGCCCGATATTCAGTTGCTGGTTAACCAGCAGCAGGGTGCCTACCACCAGCATAGCAGCGGTTATAACTGTTTTAAAGATTACCAACACATTGTACTGAAAGAGCAGTACCCTGAAATGACTGTTCCTGGCTTTCAGGTAACCGGTAACCTGTTCATCCGTTTTCCGCAGATGCAGATCATTTTGTTTGGCCAGTTTGATCGATTTGATCACGCGGGCTGTTTCCTCCAGCCAGTTTGCCACATTGTATTTAAAAGTGCTTTCTTCGATACTGGTATGCAGTCCGTGAAGACCGGTGTATCGCAGGATCAACCAAAGCAGGAGAATGAGGATAAGTCCAAACAGGATAAAGGCAGGGTGATAGAAAGAGAGCAGAAGCAATCCAAAGAGGATTTGGATACTGGCACCCGGGATATCCAACAGGATTTTTGAAAGGCTTTTTTGCAGTACCTGTATATCAAAAAAACGGTTTACCAGCTCCGGAAGATACAGGCTGTCCGTTTTTTTAAGATCGAGTTTTGGAATATGTTCCGCAAAAACAAAGGAATACCGCACAAAAAGTTTTTGTTGGATCTTTTCAATGATCTTCATTTGGTTGACCTGCATAAGCCCGGCGATCAAAACACCGGATACCACCAGCGAGATCAGCACCACCAGGGAGGCCCGCACGGAAACGCCCTGTACGATACCGATGATAGCCTGGACACCCAGGGGAAGGGAAAGTTGTATCAGGCCATTCAGGATCGCGTAAAAATAAACGGCCGAAATTTCATTGCGTTCCCGTTTCAGGATGTTCAGAATCCTGCCAGCGGGAGTTGATGGATTGGACATGAATAGTTATTAATTGATCTGTACGAAAAACCAGGGAATATGCGAAACATACCCGGTAGATTAAGGAAAGGAACGATCAATTAACAATTCGGTGGGGGTGTCAGCTTTTCAAGGCAGGGAAAACAACGGATATTTTCAGCCTGGTGAAGATTTGTATTGAGTTCTCCTGCAGCCAATAATCCTGCGAGGGAATGAAGAGTAATATCCTTTTTACCCTTTTTGTCATTATCTGGTTTTTCTTCGGATTTTTCTTCGTCTACCAGAAAAAAGACAGTCGTCTCCTGGAAAAGGGAACATACAGCCGGCACGGCCTGTACCATCGAGAAAACCAGGAGTAACAACAAGGCTGTTTTTTTCATAGCAGCTGCAAAATTATTAACCATACCAACAGCTGCAAGAAAGAATTGTTTGAAAATTGTAAAATTTTTCTCCCGTTGATTTACAGGTCCTTCGAGCGCTCCGGCAGATGATCATATTCGCCCCGGAACGCATACCAGCCAAAAATGACCAGGCCGATGGCGATGGGGGTGAAAATCGTGATGATCATGATCCAGATAACGGGATTATTGATATCCTTTTTGCCCGCAGCATCAATATTACTGATAGCGCCGATGATCAGTTCATAGATGACCAGCGGGGCGATCAGTAAAAAAAGCAACCCGAAATATCTTTTAAAGGCATTCATCACTTTTTATTTTAA
>CAZEZE010000029.1:4094-14329 GCA_964516445.1 uncultured Chitinophaga sp.
GTAAAAAAAGCAACCCGAAATATCTTTTAAAGGCATTCATCACTTTTTATTTTAAAGTTTTTTCATTTTGTTTCATTGCTCTTTGGTTCAATTCTCACCACTCCACTTTGGGGAGGGGGAGAGGGCTTGCCCGCCGAAGCAATTTATCCAATAAAGATTTAGCACGTTTGGATTGCGAAGGCGGGGGTGAGGCTAATCATTTACATTCCTGTCAATTTTATTTCTCAAATAAAGCGTTCCAATAATGAAACACAAAGTGGCTACACCTATAGGATACCAGAGTCCCACCAGCGGATCGCCGGGAATAGTGGTAGTCAGTAACAGCCCTATAAAAGGCACCAGCCCGCCGAATATCCCGTTACCTATATGATAGGGCAGGCTCATGGATGTGTAGCGGATCCGGGTAGGGAACAGTTCCACCAAAAATGCGGCGATTGGCCCGTACACCATGGTAACGAATAAGATCATGATCCAAACCAGGAATATGAATTTCCGCATTACAGCGCCCGACAGGTGAACACCTGTGTATACAGGGAAATAATCAGGTATCAAATGAAATTCTGTTTTGCTGTAATCGATCCCAGCCAGATCGGTATGGTTATCAGGGGAGGCCAGCGGAGGGAAAGCGGGATAGATCTCGCCAAAATTAAAAAGGGTATCACTCCTCTTTTCATGAAACCGGGTTCCCCGGTAATCCCAGTTGTTCTCCTGCTGCCTGATGATGTAAAGTTGTTCGGTTTGAGTAAAGATGGTGTCGGTTCTTGTTACGCCCTTTTGAAGTTTCAGATCCTGTTCCTGGTTCTTCACCCACTCTTTTGCATTGCTGTTATTTAAAAATTCGCCGAAAATAGGCCGGTAAAAAAGGATGCCGCCCAGCATTCCCGCCATCATGATCCACTTACGGCCGATCTTGTCGCTCAGCCAGCCAAAGACAATGAAAAAGGGAGTGGCGAATGCGATAGCCCAGAGCATGATGGTCCTGCTTTGCGTAAAATCGATCTGGCATTTGGTCTCCAGGAAATTCTGCGCATAGAACTGCCCGGTGTACCAGATCACGCCCTGTCCCATTACCGCTCCAAACAGCGCCAGCAGCACCATTTTGAAATTGGCCTTGTACCGGAAACTTTCCCTAAGGGGTTTGGCCGAAGTTTTCCCTTCCGCTTTCAGCTTGGAGAAAAGGGGAGATTCTTTCATCTTTAGCCGGATATAAACGGATACACACACCAGTAATATCGAAATCCAGAAAGGGTAACGCCATCCGCCCCATTCGGCATTGAAAGTTGTGTCAGGCATATTGGTCTTGACCAGCAGGATAATCCCCAGCGCGAGGAACAATCCCAGGGTTGCCGTGGTTTGTATCCAGCTTGTATAGTACCCTCTTTTCTCCACCGGCGCATGTTCCGCCACATAGGTGGCCGCTCCGCCGTATTCACCTCCCAGGGCAAGCCCCTGCAGGAGACGCAGCAATAAAACGATGACGGGTGCGGCAATGCCGATCGATTCATAACTGGGCACACAACCGATCAGGAATGTGGAACCGCCCATCAGTATCAGTGTAAGGAGGAAAGTATATTTTCTGCCGACCAGGTCGCCCAGCCTGCCAAAGAACAACGCACCAAAAGGACGAACGATAAAACCGGCTGCAAAAATGGCCAGGGTACTCAGCAGGGCTGCCGTGGGATTCTCCCTGGGAAAGAACTGGGAGGAGATCGTGGTGGAAAGCATGCCAAAAATGTAGAAATCGTACCACTCGATCATTGTGCCCACGGATGAAGCGGCAATTATCTTACGGATATTGCTGGTTTTGTTCATGGAATTAAAATACGAATTGATTTTCGACCGGTGTAATTATTTTTTGTTGTATAAGGTTATGCGTGGGCCGGCGTAAGAAAATAGGGGCGAATCAGTACATTTAAGCCATAAAAACAGAGTATGGGTTATCCTTTTCAGATCACATCCCTTGACCAGTACCATAGGGATTATAAAAGAAGCGTGGAAGCGCCGGAAGATTTCTGGGCGGAAGTGGCGGAAAATTTCCTGTGGCGGAAAAAATGGGACAAGGTACTGGAGTGGAATTTCCGGGACCCCAAAATGGAATGGTTTAGGGGGGCAAAGCTGAACATCACCGAAAACTGTATCGACCGTCATCTGCCGGAGATGGGCGAAAAACCCGCCTTTATTTGGGAACCCAACAACCCGGAAGACAGGGTGCGCACCGTAACCTATAACCGCTTGCACAAAAGAGTATGCCAGGTGGCGCAGATGCTGAAGAACAACGGTGTGAAGAAAGGGGACAGGGTCTGTATTTATATGGGTATGGTCCCTGAACTGGTTTACGCGGTGCTGGGCTGTGCACGGATCGGCGCCATTCACAGTGTGATATTCGGGGGTTTCAGCGCTCAAAGCATTGCCGACCGGCTTTATGATGCCAACGCGGAATATATCATTACATGCGATGGCGCCTACAGGGGAGGGAAGGATATTCCGCTGAAAGCCGTGATCGATGATGCGCTGATCGGGAACCGGACCGTAAAACGGGTGATCGTTTATACCAGGACGAGGACTCCGGTTTCCATGATCAAAGGAAGGGATGTGTGGTGGGAAGACGAAATGGATATTGCCGAAGAACAGGTTGAGAAGAACGGGGTGGTGAGTTTTCCTGCGGAAGAAATGGATGCCGAGGATCCTCTTTTCATATTGTATACTTCCGGCAGCACCGGCAAACCCAAGGGTGTTGTACATACCTGCGCCGGTTATATGCTCTGGACCACATACACTTTTGTAAACGTATTTCAGTACAAGCCCGGTGAGATACATTTTTGCACCGCGGATATCGGCTGGATAACCGGCCACAGTTATATTGTTTATGGACCTTTAAGTGCCGGAGCTACCTCCCTGATGTTTGAAGGAATCCCTACCTGGCCGGATGCGGGAAGATTCTGGGAAATCGTGGACAGGCATAAAGTAGATATCCTTTACACGGCACCTACTGCTATCAGAAGCCTGATGGGATTCGGGCTCGATCCGCTGAAGGGGAAGGATCTTTCCTCCTTGAAAATTCTCGGAACAGTTGGCGAACCGATCAACGAAGAGGCCTGGCACTGGTATGATGAGCATGTCGGAAAAAAGAAATGCCCGGTAGTGGATACCTGGTGGCAAACGGAAACGGGTGGCACCATGATCAGCAACCTGGCTGGGGTAACTCCTTCCAAACCCAGTTGGGCCACCCTGCCCATGCCCGGGGTGCAGCCGGTGTTGGTGGATGAACAGGGTAATGTGATCGAAGGATCGGATGCGGCGGCCGAAGCATTGAAAGGAAACTCCCTGCAGGGTGGTTTGCCTGGTGCGGGCAATCTTTGTATCAAAGCACCCTGGCCGGGGATCATCCGTACAACCTGGGGCGATCATGAGCGTTGCCGCCAGAATTATTTTGCCACGTATGAGAATTTATATTTCACCGGTGACGGCGCCTTGAAAGATGAACACGGTAATTACCGCATTACCGGCCGGGTGGATGATGTGCTCAATGTAAGCGGTCACCGGATCGGTACCGCCGAAGTGGAGAATGCCATCAATATGCACGCCGGTGTGGTGGAAAGCGCAGTAGTGGGTTACCCGCATGATATCAAAGGACAGGGCATCTATGCCTATGTGATCTATAACGGACATCATGGCGATGAAGAACTGCGCCGCCAGGATATCCTGCAAACGGTGACCCGCATCATCGGTCCCATTGCCAAACCGGATAAGATCCAGTTCGTTTCCGGTTTGCCCAAGACCAGAAGCGGTAAGATCATGCGGCGGATACTGCGAAAGATCGCGGAAGGGGAAACTTCCAATTTGGGCGATACTTCTACATTGCTTGATCCGGGAGTGGTAGAGGAGATCATGAACGGGAAGTTATAAAAAAGGGTGTATGCTGGTCCTGCTGGTATTTACTATTTTCTTTTTGTACTTCTATACTCTTGTCTTTTTACTAATTGTCATAAGCCATTTGATCAGGAAAAAAAGAAAGGCCTGGATTTTGGTGATTGCAAACTCAATCTGTATCGGCATTTTTTTTACCTGCAGAACCTGGTTGACAATCACCAACTGATCTTAAGGGGTAAGTATGAAGACGCATCAATGTATTGGGGAAAAGGGTTGGCCAACGTTTATGTGACTTTTGAAAATAGTATGATACTCATTTTATTGTTTTCTGTCACCCAGATCGTTTTCTGGATCTTGTACAGGCGGAAATATAAGCAGGCCGCTGACAGGCGGCAGATCGAAACACTTCTTGATTAAATACCCTCTTCCGGGTAGAGCGATCTCTGGTGATTATTGTAGATTGCTGCAAATAAACCAACGAATGAAAAAAGGGCTTTTCCTTCCGCTGCTCTTTCTTTTTTACTTCTGTAACGGACAGAAAGCACAAATAAGCGATCTAAAGCCGGCCCTTGTACCCTGCACACCTGTAAAAGACCAGTACATGTCTGCCACTTGCTGGAGTTTTTCCAGTACTTCATTGCTGGAAAGCGAACTTCTAAGAACGGGTAAGGGTGAAACAGACCTGAGTGAAATGTTCATCGTCCGTTATTCCATGGTACGGAAGATCCACCGGCATCTACGGCTAAAAGGCACAAACTATTTCACTCCCGGCGGACAGTTTCATGATGCTGTTTGGGTGATGAAGAATTATGGCATGGTGCCCGAGGAAGCGTATTCCGGCAAGGCAAGAAATGAGATTCATCATAACCATGCCGAAATGGACACCCTGCTTGCAACGTTTGTCCGCAATTGCCTGGCAAAAGGAATAACAGAGCTAAGCCCGCAGCAGCAATCCTTTGTAGACAGTGTGCTGGATCATTACCTCGGTAATGTGCCCGCGCAGTTTGCATACAGGGGCCGGACCTATACGCCCCGGTCCTACCTGGAACAATACCTCGGTATCAACCCCGACGATTACGTGGAAATAACGTCCTATACACACCACCCGTTCTATTCAAAATTCGTTCTGGAGGACAAGTATAACTGGACCGGCGATGAATACTGGAACGTGCCGCTCGACGATTTCAGCCGGATCTGCAAAACCGCGCTGGACAATGGCTTTACCATTGGCTGGGATGGCGATGCGAACGATGCGGGGTTTCAGTACTACGAGGGCCTGGCATACCTGCCGGCTGCGACAGGGAAACCGGGAGCGGCCGAACGACAAAGGGCTTTTGAGGACCAAAGCACCTTGCTGGATCATATGATGCATATTATCGGCCGTACAAGCGAGCCGGGTGAGACCTGGTATTATGTGAAGAATTCCTGGGGGAACAGCAGCAATTCACTGGGTGGTTACCTTTATATGCGGGAAGATTATTTTTTGATGAGAACGGTCGCCATCATTGTGAATAAGCAGGCCATTCCTTTTGATATCCGCCGGAAACTCGGGCTGTAAAAATTAAAGCAGCACGGACGGGCTGCTTTAAAAGGTTTTTCTGCTATTATTTACGGGAGTAAAATCCAAACGGAAGTTCCGGAAAAAAAGTACCGTGATGGTCACAAATAATTCACATTATTTTCAGGGATCTGAAAGCTAAAAACTACTTTTGGCGGCAACGATTGATCCCGCCGACCGTTCATGGAAAAAACACCGTTCAAAAAAAAGATCCGTTCTGCTCTCCGCTGGTTAGGCTGGGTGCTGCTGGCGCAGTTTATCCTGATCAATATCAGCGCTGCCCTCTACGCCGACAAACTCACGCGTTATTATTCCAGTGTGCCGGAGGATTATACAAACAGCAACGGTAACATCTTTACCAAGTCATGGAAATTGTTCACCGGTCCCCGTTATGCACGGCCGGTTGTATCCGCCGTTCCCGTATTCCCCTACGATACTGTTCTGTTGACCACCCGTAAAGGGATCCGCATCGATGCCTGGTACGCAGCCGCGGATTCGGTTGCTAAAGGAACGGTGATATTTTTCCACGGTATCGCCGTTACCAGGGCGAGCTTGCTCGATGAAGTGAATGAGTTCCGCTACCAGGGAATGAATGTGATGATGGTTGATTTCAGGGGTCATGGCAACAGCGGGGGCAATACGACCACGATCGCTGTGCGGGAATCGGAGGAAGTAAAACTGGCCTATGAGTATGTAAAGGCCAGGGGAGAAAAAAATATATTCCTGTATGGAAGCTCCATGGGTGCCGTTGCTATTACCAAAGCGATGGCAGACTACGGGCTGCAACCAGCCGGGGTGATCCTCGACGCGCCATTTCTTTCCCTTCAATCCTACCTGAAGGCAAGGGCCCGTATGCTGGGATTTCCCGGTCAGCCCTTTGCTTTTTTTACCAGCTTCTGGATCGGGGTGGAAAAAGGCTTTAACGGGTTTAAACACCAAACCACGCGCTATGTAAAAAATATTGCCTGCCCTGTATTACTGCAATGGGGCTCGCTTGACGAGTATGTACTGCCGGAGGAAATACAAAGTATCTATGAGGCCACGGCAGCTTCCCAAAAGAAACTGGTGATCTACGAGGGCGCCCTGCATGAATCCTTATTGCGCCAGAACCCCGCCCAATGGCGGGAGGAGGTGGAAGCTTTTACCGGGATCCACCGCAATTAGTAAGCGCGAATTATTTTTTAATGGTCACCTTTGTGCCGACACCGGTGAACCCGTATATCTCCGTTACATGTTCATTCTTCATGGAGATACAGCCCAGGGTCCAGTTTTTGTACCGGTCTACTACAAAATCTTCATGCGGCCAGGTGCCGTGTATACCAATACCGCCGCCGATACTTGCATTGGAAGGAATCTCACCCTTCTCCTTACGCTTGTTAAATTTTTCAATGCTTTCCTCGTTGGGATAATCAAGGGTGAGGAAACGGCACCATTTGTCATGCACCCTTTTGGCGATGATGCGGAAACTTCCTTCGGGGGTATTCTTATCGCCCTGGTACTTCTTGTCGGATAAACTGTTATTGCCAAACACAACCGGGTAGGTGGCATACCAGCCCTTTTCATCATATATACTCAGCTCGTAGTCTGATTTGTCTATTACAATGGAGATCGACCCCACAGGTCCGTAGGAACCGGGCAGACTCCGTTTTTGAGCCGTGGCAATGGAGGAGCTGGACTTCCAATCAGTGACCAGCAAGCTGCTTCCCAGGAAAAAAGAGGTAAGGATCACCGGGTATTTCATGCTCACGTTTGTTTTCAGTAAGGACAGATAACTAACCCGCGGAATTTATCTGCAAGGATAAACCGGTATACACCCAACTATTCGTATGCTAGCCTTTCCGCTGCTTCGGCAGGGAAAGGCGGTGGGAAGCATTTTGTTTTTACCCTCCGTTGATGTTGCCTGGCCGGGCACTCAGGAGGAATTGGCTGTAATCAGTAACCGTCCACGCTTCAAACGTAATGCCACGTTTTCTTATTATCTGCATGTGGATATGTATGCCTGCCGGCAGAAAGGTTTTAACGGGACGTTTAGAAAAGTTACACTGTGTTTCTACGGGGGATAAAAAAAACGGCCCCGATCAGGTCGGGGCCGGTACAAATAGTATAGAGAAAATAAGGTTACCAGTTGCTGAACCTGAATCCAAAATTATAAGGGGTCATATCCAGTCCTCTTTCATACATACTGTTAAAGGCATAGGAGCCATAGAAGCGAACGGGTCCCAGCGACAACTCGGCTATATAAGACAGTTTCCATTTTTCAAGATCGAAATCGTCCTTGGCTTTATTTTTCCCTTCATCGGAGGTTTTGGTCTTATTCCTTGCACTGTACAGGTAGCCCACACTGATCCCTGCACTGAGGCCAAAGCTTTGTTTACGTTTCGGGGTGAAATTGAAATTCACCATCATCGGCACCGTAAGGTAATCGGCTGCCAGTTTGTTCTTGTCGTAGGTCCGGTTGGGTGTTCCGTCAAGCAATACCACGGGCGCATTGGGAATGGCGGGTGGGTTGGCATCATAACGGATGGGTCTTTTGTAATGATAGTTGTTCAGCTCCAGGCCCACACCGTATTTCAGGTTCACCACGTGTTTGATCACATTGAATTTTTGCATGAATATCCACACATTCACATTTCTCGATTTGCCGTTCTTCAGGTCGAACCAGGTTTCGTTACTGCCCGGTGCATACGCCTGTGCGGCCGCGCTGGCATAATTGGTCTTATCATTAAAACTGGAAAAGCCAAAATCAAAGATCCACCAGTTGGTTGACACGTTGCCGGGTTTTTGTACATGGCGGCGGTTGCGCATCCGGTATTCCCGGTCGTGCACGACCTGCCGGTCCTTGCTGCCAGCTTTTCTTACGATAATGATACCGCCGATGCGGATGGTGTCATTTTGCGGTACGACGGATTTTCCTGTGGTATCGGTTTGCGCGATCGCTGTCACAACGGTACCAAGCGCCATGCATAGGGTAAATAACCTTTTCATCTTTTTTTTTTAATTTTTTCGGGCGGATGTCATTACCTGTAAATTTCTTCACTGCCGGGTTGGCCGGAAATGAAGGATCCAGTGCAAATTTCATCCTTCCCGTTGATCGTTATTGAAATTATTTTAACCGGATGGCCAGACCTCCTACCAATAACCTGTTCTCGTCATCAGTGGGATCGATGTTGGTTCTCTTTTCAAAAGTCCGGGCGATCTTCCGGAAGATACCGCGGTTTTTGTTTTTCTTACCATCAGGCTGGTCCAGTACGGCATCCCCGTTTTCTTTGTAGGACGCCTGTACAATGTTTGACGGTTGTGCAGTCGGAGATGTTACAATATTACTGGCAGTTGCATTCCGCAGCTGATTCTTTTCGGGCAACGTGGTATACGCGATGGCATCATCGGGCTTGCTGATGGTGGTATTGGGATTATGCAGCGGCTGCGGAAGGTTGTTGCTGGGTTTGTTATTATTATCCGCTACCACCGGTTCATCTTTCCTGATCACATCATCGCGTTTATCACGGGAGGCATTATCAGGCGCCAATGTTTTTTTACTCTTTACAGCCAGGGATTTGTTATTGTCTTCCTTTCTAACCGGTAACGGCAACTCATTTTTACTTTCAGCAAGGTGATTTGCAACCGGGGTGTTCGGGGAACCGTCAGCGATATCGACGGACTTGTTCTTTCCTGGCTGAACGGGTTCTTTATTTTCAGCAGGCAGTACCTGGGAACCAGGATTTGTTTTCACCACTTCGGCCGTACCGGTTGGTTTTTTATTCAGGATAAAAACGGCGGAAAGTCCTGCTGACAGCAGCAGCACCGCGGCAGCAGCCCTCCACCAGCGTACCGGGATCGACCTTACCTTTTCTTCCCGGCGGTACAGGGATGATTTATTGCCGAATACGATGTTTTCGGGTTGCAGTTTTGTCCGCTGCAGCAGGGCCAGTTCTTGTTGAATGGCAGGGTTCGCCGCCAGGAAAACTTCAACACGTAATTGTTGCCCGGGATCCAGCTCATTATCGATATACAGGGAAAGCCATTCTTCGTAATTGGAAAGGGTGACAAGAGAGTTGCCATTCTCTTTCAGCAATTCCTCTTTACCCTCAAATTGTACAGTAATATCCGGAACCATTTTGTATTGCAGCAGAATTTCCAGTTCTTCTTTCAGGTCGGGGTGCTGCTGTACAAAAACCTCCACCATGCGGCGATCATCGGGGCACAGCTCATTATCCATGTACAGGATAAAGAACTCTTCGTAATTATGGCGGTTGATATTCATGATGTCTGATGAAGGAGGCCGGAAGTCTGAGGTCTGATGTCGGAGGCCGGAATTAAAACGACCTTCTGAATGCAGACCTCAGACCACTGTCCTCATATAACGTTTTCCATTTTAACTAAATATTCTTTCAACTGAACCCTTGCCCGGTGGAGGTAAACCTTTACCTGGCTTTCATTCAGGTTCATGATATTCCCGATCTCTGCATAACTGTAACCTTCATAGTCTTTCAGCAGCACCAAAGACCGTTGCGTCTCGCTAAGCCTGCCTAGCGCTTCATCAAGGATCTTTTTAAGATTATTTACCGGGCGGCTCTCCACTTTTGTTTCATCACTGAACTCTTCCCGCAACTGGATCCTCTTCACTTTCCGGATATGATCGATCATCTGGTGGTAGGCAACGGTGAAAAGGTAGGACTTGCTTTTTTGCGCATCCACATCCTCCCGGTTACGCCACATTTTTTCAAACGCCGTCTGCACCACATCCCTGGCATCCTCCTCATGGCGGAGATTCTTCAGGATGAAGCGGTAAACATTGTCTGCATAAGCA
>CAZEZE010000030.1:0-14064 GCA_964516445.1 uncultured Chitinophaga sp.
AACCACTTCCAGCCGGGCATCGGGATGAGCTGTAATGATCGAACTGATCCACCGCAGGACCCTGCTATGGGTTGCGGTATCACCGGTAGTAAGGTCAAAAACCGCATGATAGGGCGTTGTTTGAGCCAGTGACCCGGTTGCTACTAAAAACAAAGTAATGACAATGAATAAAATACGTTTCATAACTCTTGATTTGTGATGTATAAGTTACGATATATATATGTAATAAATTTTAAACAGTGAGCGCCGATACTGTTTTTAATGTACCTTATCAGGCGCAAAAACCAGGCAATAACCAAATTTTTATTTTATGGGAAACAAAGAAAATCTTGAAAGAAACGGCCGCCGTAATTTTTTAGGAAAATTGGCAGCAGCCGGACTGGTGTCATTGGCACCAGCCATGGAGGGGATGGCCGGACAGGGCCATTATATCTCCGGTAATGCAACCGACCCTGAAGAAATGTTCAGAAAGATCACCGGGAAACGGCGGGTTGTTTTTGATGCAACCCAACCGCATGAAATTTATCCTTTTGCATGGCCACGGGTATTCCTTCTTACCAATGAAATGACCGGAACTGCCAATAAGGACTGCAGTGTGGTAGTGGTTCTCCGGCACAGTGCCATCGGGTATGCCCTGGAAGATGCCTTATGGAGTAAATATAAATTGGGAGAAGTGTTTCTTGCCAATGACCCTGCAACCGGCAAGCCGGCCACCCGCAATCCTTTCTGGAAACCGGGACCGGGCCAGTTTAAAATTCCCGGCCTGGGTGAAGTTTTGATCGGAATTGATCAGTTGCAGCAAAATGGAGTTATGTTCTGTGTTTGCGAAATGGCCTTTACCGTATTCAGTGCCCGGGTAGCTGCATCGCTGAACGCAGACGCGGCGGAAGTTCGCAAGGAATGGATGACCGGATTATTACCGGGGATGCAGCCCGTTCCTTCAGGTGTTTGGGCACTGGGGAGAGCACAGGAGAAAAAATGCGCCTATATTTTTGCGGGTTGAAAATTCTTCCCCTTTAAATTAAATCAGTCGGACAGGAAGTGGCCGGTATCCTAAGGACTTCCTGTCCTGCTGATTCTGTTATTTAAAAGCACACACACCAGCCGTTTTACGAAGATGTAACCCGGCATGTTCTTGAGTAAAAAGAATTGATGCCGGTTATTGGCACAGCGCAAATACTACTCGATATCATCCTCCCATTCCAGCTTATAATCGCCGATATGTTTTTCGCTGGCTTTGAGTTTTTTCTTCTGCCGGTAAAAATTCAGGAGACCAATAATAAGAATAACAGCGCCCAGGAGCCAGAACAGGATCTCGACCAACCAACCGTAATGGACTTTCAGCAGGCTGTTAACCGTCATGCCGGCAACAACAAAATAAAGAGAAGTGCGGACAAAAGATAAGACCGTGCGGTCAATTGCCATATTCGTCCGTTCGATGGCAAGTCTTTCCCGTAATATAAGGTCCCTGTTGATCCTTTTTTCCGTTTCGTTCATTTTGCTTCTTTTTTCGTGACGTTAAAAGTTACGTGCCAGATGCCCCTCAGATCGCCTTCCTTATAGTTGAATGCCGAATCGGCCGGGTACTTCTGAAGGATCGCATCCCAGGTAGCGGGTTTGATCTGTGTCGACTTATCACCATGGCAGTTCAGGCACAGGGCCTGGATGACAATGGGTTTGAAATAATGGTACCCGTTATCGTTGGAAACTACGAAATCAATCAGCGGCATATTCTTTCTTTTCAGACTGCTGAGCTGAGAAAGTATCCTTGCTTCGAGGCTGTCGGGTGCATTGGCAGGATTGCGTAACCGGTCGGAAGTTCTTTTTATACTGATCTCCCCGTTGCTGTAAGTACTGGTCAAAGGCAGGGCCTGCTCATTGCAAAATCCGATAGCGCCTGCAAAGCCTTTTTCCCCGATGGTTCTGAGTAGTGTATTCCGCAGGGTATCGAAACTGCGTATTACCACCGAATCTCCTTTGATTTTCCAGGCCGAAAGGTCTTCGGGTTGTTTTTTTGTTGTACAATAACTGAGCGCTGTAACAAGGAATAGTATGAAAAGTGTCGCTTTACGCATATCCGTTCGTAGTTTAATATACAGCCGGGTGAAGACAATCCTCCGAAGGGAAAATTTTTTTAAGCGTACAGCACATCCGGAAATGTGCCACCAGCCCTGCTGCAGCCGTGATACCGGCGATCACCAGGATGGCGGCGCTCATACCTATACTATCGGCCAGTACTCCGGCAAGCAATGCACCGATCACATAACCACTGTCTCTCCAAAAGCGGAATATACTTAAGCTTTCCGCCCTTTGCGAGGGATGTGTGCTTTCTGCCACTACCGTAAGGAAGTTGGGATACACCAGCGCCGTTCCCAGTCCCAGCAGCACCGCGGCAACCACAAGAATGGCAAAATTATATGTCAGTGCAAGCAATACGATCGCGACAGCCTGCAGCAACATTCCTGATGTAATGATCTGTTTTTTACAATAGTGGTCACCCATCTTCCCTGTGAACAACTGCATCAGTCCCCAAACTACGGGGTAAATACCAGCAATGATGCCGATCTCCTGAATGGAAAAATCTTTTTGGAGCAATAATACCGGTAAAAGACCCCATACCACCGCGTCATTCATATTATTCACCAGGCCATTGAGGGTGACGGTCCCGATATTCCTGTGTTTCCAGGTTGTTTCTTTCCATACATTTTTCAGTAATGCCAGTTTGCTGGATGCGCTTTCTGCATGAACAAAATGAGTGGTATCCTTCACGAGAAAGATTGAAACCAGTAAACCCACTGCAGCAAAGAAAATCCCGGGTATAAAAGGGAAAAAAGCATATCCCTGGCCGGCAGCAATCGAGCTGGCCAGGTAGGAGGCAAGGCCCACGGATAAATAACCGGCAAATTCATTGATCCCCATGGCCAGTCCCCGGTTCTTTTGCCCTACGATATCCACTTTCATGATTACCGTGGTTGACCAGGAAAGCCCCTGGTTAATACCCAGCAGGATATTCGCGGCGATCACCCAGGTCCAGGATTCCGCATACATCAGCAGGAATGGCACTGGTAAAGCCGCCACCCAGCCGGCCAGCAGGATCTGTTTGCGGTTGAACCGTTTACTGAGTCTGGACACGCTGTAATTGCTGATGGCCTTGGTAATGCCAAAGGCCATGATAAAACTGAGGATGGCCGAATTGGCATCTAATCCAAATACAGATTTTCCCAGGCCTGGAAGCACGGCTCTCTCCAGTCCGATCATCGCACCGACAAATGCGTTCACCAGCACCAGCAGGGAGAACTGTTGCCAGTTTTCATGCAGACCGGGCCGTATGGAAGCTTTGTCTTTCGTTGCTTATTTTTTTGTAAGATAAACTTTCCAGATCACCGGTGAAGCCCTGCTGGGTTCGGCCTGGTTACTCCAGAACACATTGGGTGCCTGGCTGTCAATACCGCCAATGATATAACCGGCCAATACCGGTTTATTGCCGGTTTTATCCAGTTGCAGGATGCCGTTTCCTGAGAAAAGTTTCAGATCGGCGGGCATGAATTCCGCGGCTGCTCCGAAATAACCCGGCATGGGATCGGGAAGAACATATTCCTTAACCGTATTCCCTTTTCGTTCCACCACACTGATGGTCCTTACAAAAGGGATATCATTGTCCGTTATTACTTTCCCGGCACTGTCGGTGTAATGCTGCGCGATACCGCCAAAGAAAACGGAATACATTGTTTTGCTTTTTTGACTGTAAGCGGGCAGGGTCGCCGAATGATAATGGCAGAACTGCTGGTTGAAACCGGGCACTTCAGTGTGACCGTTTTCCGTTATGTCTACCAGGGTGGTAAAAGGTATATCTTTTCCATATTGGAACACACCTGAATAAATGGTCAGCATTTCCCGGCCATTCGCATCAATATGCGGCAGGAGGTTATAATCCCGCCTGTGAAGGAGTAATGAATCAGTGATAGCCGAATAATTTTCAATGACAGGATTACCGGCAGCCATAGTAAGCGTGAATTTCCTGACCTGGTTGGTATATTGCTGTGAGAAACCCGGGCCATGATCGGGTCCATGGGGATTATACCGCCCGTCGAAACGTTGCCCGCCAACCAGGTAATAGGTATTGCTGAGTTTACTTAGCCTGCCACCTGTAACAGCCATTCTTTCATCATTCAGTTGCTGTATAAAAGGCGCCACTTCCCCGTCCTTCATGATTGCGCTTATCAGTTCTTTCACTTGTATACGAATCAATGAAGGATGCGTGATATGTGTTTTATGTGTTTCACTGTACCCATAACCACCAACGAGGATGAGCTGGTTGTCTTCCTGGTAAAATTCCATATTACTGCTCTGGAACTGCTCTGCCAGCGGCGCGGGAAGCGTACTGATGCTTTTCTTCCAGACCTTTTCTTCCTCCAGGTCGATCACGACCAGCGAGCTATTGTTGTATTTTTTCGCAAAGGCGGCGAAGGGCTGGCGACGGTGCAGACCGTCTGTTCTGCCACCAACCAGCAGGACCCTGTTACCCGACCTGGCCCACGCATAAGATTGCAGGCCGGTAAAACCTTCCGGTATCACGGGTTCCAGTGTAAAACGGAAGGGGGCATTACCCTGGGCAGAGGCAAAAAGCGAGAACAACAAAAAGAACAGCGTAACCCGGGCTGATTTCATATTGAAAGTTTAAGGCGTGTAATTTAATTATCACATTACACACCGGGGGTGATTTTTATCACGAATTGCTATCCGATAAAATAGTGCAGGCGGGGCATGCCCCGCCTGCTACAGAAAAAAACATGAAACAGTTTAATGCGGAAGTTTGTCACGGAAGCGGCCATAGACCCATGTACCCACGATCGCACTGAATAATGTCACCACGACCACTAACGCGCCCGTTCCGATTTGTGCAAAAAGGGGTCCGGGGCAGGCGCCGGTAACGGCCCATCCCAGCCCGAAGGTCAAACCGCCATAGATCTGGCCTTTGTTGAATTTTTTAGGTTCCAGTTTTATAAGTTCCCCGTCCAGTGATTTTGCATTGTATCGTTTGATCAGCCAGACACTGATGATCCCCACTACCACCGCCGATCCTATCACCCCGTACATATGGAAGCTTTGCAACCGGAACATTTCCTGGATGCGGAACCAGGAGATCACTTCTGATTTCACCAGGATGATCCCGAACAGGATGCCCGCGAAACCGTATTTTATTTTAGAAACAAGGGGTTTGTCCAGTTCAGAATGATTCACGCACATGGCATGCTCCGAACGGACTTCATAATCAGTGTTCACCTGCTGGGCAACAAATGGTTTTTCACTGGTTGAAATATCCGATGTAATATCTTTTACTGACATATTGGTAAGTTTGCTGGTTAGAGTTTTAAAATAAAAGGCAGGATCAGGTTGGCCATGATAAAACCGCCCGCCATAAAGCAACAGGTTGCAACCAGTGAAGGCCATTGAAGGTTACTAAGACCCATAATGGCATGACCTGAAGTACATCCTCCCGCATACCTTGTTCCGAAGCCAATCAGGAATCCGCCACCGACCATCATCACGAGACCTCTAACCGTCAGCAATTCGGGCCAGGAGAAGATCTCGGGTGGTATAAGCCCCTGGTAATTGGTGATGCCGTATGTAGCCATTTCTTCGGCCAGTTTCGGGTTCACCTGTACAGGATCAGGATTGGAAAGCAGTTGTGCCGCGATGATACCGCCAATCAAAATACCCGCTACAAAGAACAGGTTCCAGACCTCTTTTTTCCAGTCATACTTGAAAAAAGGAATTCCGGCGGGGACACAGGCGGCGCACACATGCCGCAGGGAAGAGGAGATGCCAAATGATTTATTACCCAGCAAAAGCAGCGCGGGTACCGTCAAACCGATCAGGGGACCGGCCACATACCAGGGCCAGGGTTGTTTCAGCCATTCTAACATAAACTTTTTGTTTTTTAATGATACAAAGTTCCGCCATGGAGTGTTGCCACTCCGTGATAATTGTCACAGGCAGTTAAGTTATTTATTTTTTCGCGAGTTCCTGTTTTTTCGCAAGGATGGGTTTATAAGGCCCGTATTTGTGCTGCGCTTCCGTGAACCCGTCCGTATAGGGTCCGAAGGGATGATCAAAGGGTTTTTTCGAGATATCCGGCCAGTCTTTGCTGAGGTCTTTCGAGGGTCTTGGCTGGCTGTTCACAAAGGCGGCCACGTCCCAGGCCTCCTCGGTACTTAGCAGGGGCTTTTCATGGGTTACTTGTTTAAAGGGCATATTGCCTTTGATATAACCTGCAAAATTACTGAGCCGGAATAACCCCGCGCCATCGTTGTAGCTGTTAACTCCCCAGAGCGGCGGGTATTCAAAGCTTACACCATTCAGGCTTAACTGGCCGGCGCCGGTTGCACCGTGACAGCTTTGGCACTGGGCGATATACACGGCTTTACCTTTAACCGGGTCGGCTGCACGGTCGAGGTAGGATAGTTTTTCGATCCCGCTTCCAACGGGTTTTTCTCCTTTTTTCACATCCTTGCCGAGCCATTTGATATATGCAAAAATGGCCTGGTATTCTTTTCCGTTGCTGTCGGGTGCAGTGCCATTCAGGCTTCTTTCAAAACAATCGCTCACTCTTTTATAGATCGTTTCTGTTGCGCCGCTGCGGTCACGGAATTTGGGGTAGGTGGAGAAGACCGCGCTGTAATTATTGCCCCAGGTCTTTTTCCCGGCGCTGAGGTGGCAGTTCTGGCAATTCATGCCGTTGGTGATCTGTGCCACGGATCCGTGCGGGCCGAAATATTTTGATGTATTGGCAATGAGTTCTTCTCCATAGATGACCCTTTCTCTTTCTTCGCCTTTCAGTTCCTTATCCAGGAAAAGACTGGGGGCGACCCAGGTACTGTCGGTCATTGCAAGTGTTGCGGGATGATCAGCCGATGACCGCAGGGCCTTGAAAATATCGGCCATCGCGATCACAGCAATGATCAGCAAAATGATCGCCACCGGCCAGTTCCCTTTGATTACCTTCCACATGAATGAAATATTTTTTTATCTGAATTCGTAGGTTGTTCCCTGCAATTGCGTGAGCAGGGTATGCGGCTGATCGGTTGCCGTGGCCCGCATTTCCAGTTTCGGGGAAACAGGAGAATGTGTTGCCAGGTATTCCTCGATCACATCGTGCATCAGTAAACCGGAACGTTTCGGATTCTTAACCTTCTCGATGCGGCAAAGGGTGTCATCCGGATCGCCTTCCCGTTCACAGGCCACAATGCTGTATTCCTTATGCAGATCGACCGGTTCACCTTTTACTTTGATCCAGTTCACCCGTTTCCCGAACTCATTGCCGATAGTGAAATTCACTTCCATCCCGGCGAAACGGACAAACCATCCCCCAAAACGTTTGGAAGGATCTTTGGCAAAAGCGTTCTGCAATTCTTTCTCCTGCCAGTCCCACAATTGTTTACCGGTGATCACACCCAGTTTAGCTTCGCTGTCCACCGGCAACATATTCCATAAAAATTCCCGGGTGATATCGGCTTTTCCTTTTTTAGGATCCACGGCCAGTGGCTGGCAGAACCGGAATCCGTTGCTCAATGCGATATCCGTTTTGAATTTCCAGTGTATGGCATCGGTGATCATGTTGTCCATTGGGGTCTCCATCACAAAATACCTGACCAGCGGGGTGGTGGTGGTACCGATCACTTTTGACAGGTCCTCTTTGAACGGAGCAGCGGCCTTTGCAACCAGGGACAATAATTTTTTATCGGCGGGATATTTTACGGGATCCACATCCAATAACTGGTATTTATAACTTTTCATTTTACCATGCTCCACTACCAGGTCCAGTTTTCCCAGGAAAGAACCAAAGGCTCCGCATTCGACCACTCTTGTATATTTTCCTTCTATCGGCTCCCGTACCCTTTCATGGGTATCGGCGCCCAGTATGAAATCAGCGCCTTCCACGGCAGGATTGTTAGCCAGTCCCACCTGCTGAGCCAGTCCCATATGCGTGACAATGAAAATGATCCCGCAGCCTTCCACTTCTTTCAGCAATTTGATATACCGGGCTACGTTGAAATCGGCATGTTCAAAACGGATGCCTTCGCTGTATGCGGGAGACTGGCGTTTGGGGATCAGGTGATCGGTATACCCGATGAATCCCACTTTGGCTCCGGCAATATATTTGATCCAGTAAGGGGGATAGATCAGTTCGCCGTTCTCTTCATCTTTGGTTTTGTGCCACATGTTGGCGCAGATCTTGGCCGCATTGGCATGCCCCATATCATAAAGCATCTTCTTTTTCTTGTACACCACTTCCCAATTGCCGGGAAGCAGGAGGTCGTAGTTGAAATCGTTCAGCAGGGGAATCAATGCTTCCCCTTCGGTGAGTGAGGCTACGGCGTGACCGTGAAAATAATCGCCCCCATCGATGAGTATCGTGCCGGCGGGGTTTTGTTTTCTGAAATGATTGATCATGGTCTTCAGTACGGCCAGCCCGCCTCTTTTCCGGTACACGGGTTGGCCGTTCTCCCAGAAGAATTCATCATGTGTATGTAATTGGGCGTGTATGTCTGACGTATAGAGGATCGTGAAATTTCCGGAGCCCGTGTTTGTTTCAGCAATGGATCCGGTGGCGCTCACGGGTTGCGTAAAGGCGGTGCCCGCGAGGGTAGTTCCTAATCCGGCCATGGCGGTTTTCTTCAGGAAGTCGCGGCGCGAATTAATGTTTTCATTGTTCAGTGATGGCATGATAATCGTTTAAAATTGAGCCGTAAGATGATAAAAGTCCTTCCTTTTGAACGGGTGCTTTGTGATATGAGTCACACTAAGCTACTAATCGCCTGTTAAAACTGGTAGTTGAGGACCAGGTTCCATATACCCATATCCACTTTATTGATCACATATTTATCATCATTGAATGAATTCCCTGTTTTGTCTTTGTAATCATAAAGCAGTTGCGCATCCAGACCTTTCAGCAAACCGGTAAAGCGGTACCGGAGATCCAGGTTGAGCTGATTGTAGGAGGGGAGTCCGTATTTATTCAGCGCATAGTTGGTAACGGAAGGAAGTTCATAATGTCCGAATGCCACTGAGCTGCTGAGCCGGGCCACCGGGATCCTGTAGTTCAGTTTGGCCACCAGGGCATGCACATCGCCCAGTCCTTCGTTCCTTTCCCTCGGCAAGAAAGTGAAAAAAGGATCACGTCCCCATTCCCTCGGCATCAGGTACCTTCCCTTCGCGGTGATCCGGTTATAATTGAGGGAGGCTTCCCATTTGTCATTCTTCCAACCGGCCATTGCGCCAAAGGTCAGCGCTTTGCTTCCTTTGCTGATATAAGATTTTGATGGGTCTTCATGTCCGCCCCTGTTCACGGCATCCTGTTTTACCAACTGCACAGAAGCAACCAGTCTTGATTTTTCCGAAAGGGGATATTCATAATCGGCCTGTGCCAGGGCACTGTTGAAAATATTCTCTGTGTACTGGTTCCAGAAACGTAATCTGAGATTTGCCGTATACTGGTAAACCATGCCGGCGAGCAAGATACCCTTGCTTTCCAGGTTACCGGCATAAGCTGACTTTGTCCCATCCGGGTTCACTCCGGAGGGATAAACGCCGATCGATTCTTCCACGCGGAACCATTTGACCGTACTACGAGGAGAAATACCATAGAGGTACCCGCCCTGCAGTTTTAATTTCTTTGAAGGGTTGATATCGGCCCAGATCCCTTCCACTTCGGTGGGTCGCATCCTTCCGTCCTGCAGGTTAATAAAAGGCGTATTGATCAATTGTTTCCCGAAGGTGACGCTTGCTTTTTTGAAATGATACCTGAGGAATAGTTCTTCCAGCCGGTCGATATCCGATTTATTGGCCGGGTCCTCTATATCAAAAAGCCCCACTTCATACCGGTTCAACTGCTTGGTGGTGGGGTCCGGTTGTGAAAGGTTGGAGGAACCAACATTAAAGACAAAGAATCCGCTGATACCTACCTGGAAATTTTTGAACCGCCCCGTCTCAAATTTGATCCCGCCGCCAACGGCATTGGCATGATAGTCGGTGAGGTCCCCTTTATTTTGTGTAGCCATAAAGAAATAGCGGAAATGCCCACTGAACGTACCCCTGCGGAAAGCGGAGAGAATGGAAGTGCTGTCAGTCACACTTTCTTTTTCCTTCCACAACCCCGGTTTTTCACCGAGTTCCTGGTGTTGGGCAGACACGGTCATGGGCGAAGAAATCCCAATAATAAATAATAATAAATAAAACTTTTTCATGGTTGATTATCTGCGAAGGTTATGGAAAACCGGGTGCCGGTCAGTAACCAGCTTTGATATAACTCCATCCTTCTTCCTGTTTCCGTACGATCTCGCCGATCCCCATTTTTACAAATCCGGCTTCCGCGATGATGGATTCCCGGGCCACTTTTCTTTCCGTCTTGGTATTCTCGCAGGCAATGAACCGAATGCCCATATCTTTAAAGTGCCTGATCTTTTCCTGCTGGGTGGTCTTTCCCTTTACCAGGAAGTCGATCCCTGGTCCGTGGGCCACCACTTCGATGACCACACTGTCGGCCCAGCCGGCCTTCAGGTGTTTCAGGTTATTCACCAGTCCTTTCCATACCAGGGTGTCATTGCTGCTCAGTTGCATGATAATGCGGTGCTGTGCTGACAGACCGGTTGCTGCCAGGATACTGATGGCGGCAACTAAAATTAGTTTATGCATAAACGTTAGTATTAATGCCGGAGTTATTTTTCCTTCTGCCCGGGCCAGGCGGAAAAGCCGCCGGCAAGGTCATAGAGTTTGGTGAAACCGGACCCCTGCAGGATCGCCATGGCATCCCGGCTTCTTTTCCCGCTGCGGCAATACACCAGGTAGGTTTTGTTTTTATCCAGGGCCGCGATGCGGGCTTTAAAATCATCTGCTTTCAGCACATCGATTTGCTGTGACCCTGGAATATGCCCCTCCTTGTATTCTTCAATGGTGCGGACGTCCAGCAGGACGGCATTTTTCTTTTTCATCAGGCGCTGGAATTTTTTAGCCTCCACCGTTTTACCGGGTGCCGGTTCCTGTGCCTGTGCGCATACAGTTCCGCAGAGCCCTGCCAGGAGGAAGCCGACTGCCACCAGGATCCATCCCTTCTTTTTCAGTTTCAATTGCCAGGTGTTCATAGTATAAAGTTTTAACTCCATTTTCCTGTTGCACAACTGACCAGTGACCTGGCCTTGCGCAGCAGTGAATTATTTCCTTTTTCCGGGTAACCCATGGACGCCAGTTTGTCAAGGATGACGTGACGGTCCAGACCGGAACCGGATACAAGCAATTTTTCCTCTTCTTTATCCACTTCGACCTCCCGCACGCCTGGTAATCTTCCCAGGGATTCTTTAATGCTCTTCACACAACCCCCGCATCGGATATTTTCCACGTATATGGTTTCGGCGCTGCTCATGCAATTTTGTTGTTGAGGCTGGTCCAGGGACCGCCGTTATAGGCTTCAATCCCCGCTTTCTGCAGCATTCCTTTTGCCATCCCGCTTCGGGCGCCGCTGCGGCAGACCGTGATAACGGGTTTGTTTAGTTTTTTAAGCTCTTTCAGCTTACCCTGCAGGGAATCAAGCGGGTAGTTTTTGGAACCGGAAATATGACCGGTCTTATATTCACTAACCGAGCGCACATCGATGATGAGCGCGCCTGTATTCACCAGTTCCCTGTAGTTGACGCGGGTGCCTCCAAAAATTCTTTTCAGTAGTCCAACCATGGTAATCAGTTTAAAAGGAATTGTATGTCATCCAGTCCGCCCCCGTTATATACTTCTGCAACACCGTTCTGTTTCAGAATGCTCACCGCCATTCCGCTCCTGTTGCCGCTGCGGCAATACAGCACAACGGGTGTTTTCAGGGACCTGAACTCTTCCAGTTTTCCCGGCACTTCTTCCAGCGGAATATTCCGTGCTCCGGGTACATGATCCATTTCGAACTCCCAGGGACTTCTTACATCCACGATCACCGTGGAGGGGTTTTTCACCAGTTCTTTAATTGTATGCATGATTATACTTTTTTTAATTTTAGTTTTTAGTAATACCGGGAGTAGAAACTCCCGGTATAAATCTTAACCATTAAACCTAGCCACGCCGGCTGTTCGCCGGCAAGCGCATTTATAATAAGGTGGAAGGGCAGACATAGTCGCTGATGCTGAACTTGCCGCTTTCCTTGATGGCCTTGAACCCTCCTTTCACATCCACCAGGTTGTCGTAACCCCTTGCCCGGAGGATGGAGTTAAAGATCATGGAGCGGTAACCACCGGCGCAATGCACATAATAGGTTTTATTTTTATCGATCTGCGCCATGCTGTCATTGATGAAATCCAGGGGTGTATTCTCGGCATCCTGAATATGTTCGCTCAGGAATTCACTTTTCTTGCGCACATCCAGGATGTTTACCTTTTCTTTTTTACTGAGCGTTGCCAGTTCATCGGCGTCGATAGATTGTACCTGGTCGATCTCTTTCCCGGCATTTTTCCAGGCATTGAACCCGTCTTTCAGGTACCCGATCGTATGATCATATCCCACCCGGGCGAGCCTTGTTATCACTTCTTCCTCTCGTCCTTCATCAGTTACAAGCAGGATCTCCTGTTTGATATCGGGGATCATTGCTCCCACCCAGGGGGCAAACTGGCCATCAATACCGATATTGACAGAGTTCGGTACAAAGCCTTTTGCAAAGGTTTGCGGATCACGGGTATCCAGGATCAGCGCGCCGGTTTCATTGGCGGCTGTTTCAAAAGCGTCGGGGCTCAGTGCGTGCTGGCCTCTTTCGAGTACCTTATCAATGCTTTCATAACCCTGAATGTTCAGCATCACGTTCAGCGGGAAGTAGGCAGGAGGCGCTACCAGGCCGGTCGTAACCTCCTTGATGAATTCTTCTTTCGTCATATTGGCCCGGAGCGCGTAATTCGTTTCTTTCTGGTGACCCAGTGTATCAGTTGTTTCCTTGCTCATATTTTTTCCGCAGGCGCTGCCGGCACCGTGCGCAGGGTAAACGATAATATCATCCGCCAGCGGCATGATCTTATTGCGGAGTGAATCGAACAGGTAACCGGCCAGTTTATCCTGTGTAAGATCGGCTACCACTTTCTGGGCCAGGTCAGGACGGCCCACATCACCAATGAAAAGGGTGTCGCCCGAGAACAGACCTGTTTCCTTACCGTTCTCATCGATTAAAAGGTAGCAGGTACTTTCCATGGTATGACCCGGTGTGTGGAGCACTTTCAGCGTTACCTTACCCACTTTGAACTCCTGGCCGTCTTTGGCGATAAGGGCATCAAAAGCGGGAGCAGCGTTCGGTCCGTACACGATTGGCGCACCGGTCTTTTTGCTCAGGTCAAGGTGTCCGCTGACAAAATCAGCATGGAAGTGCGTCTCAAAAACATACTTGATCTTCGCATTGTCTGCTTCCGCCTTGCGGATATAGGGTTCCACTTCACGGAGCGGGTCAATCACAACGGCCTCGCCATTGCTTTCAATGTAATAGGCACCCTGTGCCAGGCAACCGGTATAGATCTGTTCTACTTTCATGTTTTTTATTTTTGTTGTTTTAATTGAAGTTCAAATTTCGTATGCGGGTATATTCCTTACAGTGACAAGCATCACAATCAATGCCCCCCTCCCGGAAAAAACAATTCCTTAACAAGAATATAAATGCCCATTACCAGCACGAACCAGCCAAACCCTTTTTTCAGGCTGTCGGAAGATACTTTTTTACTCAGGGCGTTCCCGATGAAAATGCCCACGATGGCCAGGCCGGTGACGGTCAGGAGCAGGGTCCAGTCCATTTCCTGTTTACCCAGGTCGCCGGTGAAACCGATCAGTGATTTGGCGGCAATGATCAGAAGGGAAGTACCCACCGCCTGTTTCATTGGCAGCTTACTCAGCAGCACCAGCGCGGGGATGATCAGGAAACCACCTCCGGCGCCTACGAGCCCGGTCAGCACACCCACAACGGCGCCCTCCAGGAGTATCAGCGGGTAATTGAATTTTTGTACACCTGTATCTGCCACTTCCGTCTTCTTCTGCCGGATCATGGAAACGGAGGCCAGC